>JBBIQC010000334.1:5510-5771 GCA_037442585.1 Oscillatoriales cyanobacterium bin_317 | reverse complement strand
AGATCGGATCATCCAGCTTTTCCTCTGATTGCGGAGAACCTGCTCCAGCAGCCGATTCTATGGCCTCATCAATCACCAGCACAATCCGATGATTTCCTGGCGGAATATCCGGCGGCAACTGCACAGTCAGCTTACCGTCCGGGGCAATCTGGGCGATCGTTTCAATCGTTCTCATGGTTTTCTCCTTTGACTCTCTACTCCTGGTATTCAACGAACCTCTAGCGTCAATCCCGGTAACACCTCCTCCCCCGATAGCACGAT
>JBBIQC010000334.1:0-5500 GCA_037442585.1 Oscillatoriales cyanobacterium bin_317 | reverse complement strand
AACCACCTCCACCGCCTGCCCCACCCGATAAATCTCAACCTGCCCATCCTGCCGATTGATCAGCCAACCCAGCCGCAGCCCACAGGCAAGATATTCCTGCATCTTCTCCTGGAGGGGTTTGAGGCGATCGCTACGAGAGCGCAACTCAATCACAAAATCAGGACAAAGAGGTGGGAATCCTTCCCGTTCCTCCTGACTCAACCGTTGCCAGCGGTCTAACTGTACCCAGGCCACATCAGGAGCACGATCGCCCCCTCCCGGCAAACTAAACACCGTCTGGGAGCTAAACACCACCCCTAACCCAGTTTGTTCATTCCAACTTCCTACTTTCGTAATCAAACTAGCTTCCTGACTGCCACCTTCTCCACCAATCGGGGTCATGATAATTAATTCTCCCTGCGGCGATCGCTCCAAGGGCACATCTGGATTAGCCAGACACAACTGATAAAACTGCGATCGGGTCAGCGTTGTAATCGGCTCTAGATTCAATACCGTCGTCATGGATTTAGCCCTCCTATCCTCTGGTATATCCAAGCTGGCTTAAGAGCACCATTAATTGTTGATGCAATGCCTCCTCCTCCTGCTCAATCTCTCCCAACGTCACCTTGTACTTATCCCACCAGGTCTCTACCGTCGCGATCACCTGCTGCCGATGCTCCACCACATAGCGCTCCAACTGCGCCAGTAAATCCGCCCGCAACAAATCCAGCACCAGCCGTTGTGCTTCATCGTCACTCAAGGCTTCATACGCTTCCTGGAGCCGCTCGACCAGTTGCGCTTTTAACTCTCGTAACCGTTTCTTGGCCTCTTTCAGCTTCTCTAAAATTTCTTTGTAGGGCTGCAACCTAGCCTCAATTTCGGCCACCTGTTGCTGCACTGGTTCCACCTGGGATTGCAGATCCGCCAACTCCTGCTCTAACGCGGTTGTATCGGCTCCAATGCTGGCCTCATATTTGATCGAGCCGCGTTTTTTAGCCGTTCCCTGTAACTCCTTGATGCGCTTCTCACTGGTTTTGATCGAATACTTCAAATCCCTGAGCTGGCTCTCTAGATCCTTCACCACATTGGTCGTCTCGTCTTCTTCATCGGCCTCCCCCTCCTCTCCCAGTTCAAAGGCTTCCTTCTCTTGCTCTAAGGTGGCAATCTCCGCCTCTGCCTGGTCAATCTCTTGCAAGTACTCCGGCACCAGCCGCTTAACGATGAGTGCTGGGATAAAGTCCAAATAGTCTGCCATACCTCAAACCGCTCCTACCAAATCGGCCAACCGCTTCATCACTTGCAACACCACCCCCAGATCGTCGTCATTCTCCAGCACAAATTCCCGCGATCGCGCATACCGGGGCACCTCCCGCCGTTCCAACTTGAGAAACACGAAGTTACTCCCATTCGTGACCAAGCCATACAGCGATCGCTGTGAGTCCGGTGCGGCTAACATATACGCCAACACTTGCGGAATGCCCACCTTGAGGGATAGCTCTGCTCGCTTCGACTCAATCACCAGCACCCAAAACTGATCCTTCAACACCAGCACATCCATCCGCCCCCGCACCGTCATTTCGCGATCGGCGACCACTAGCTCAACTTCGTCCTCCGTGCTGACATAGAACGGCGGAAAAAAGCAACCCGCCAGATCAAGCAACGGCGAAACGACGACGAGCTTCACCGTATTTTCCAGTACCGATCGCCGGGACAAATTTTCATACGCCACTCGTACCCGCTCCAGGCGCTGTTGCTCACCCTCCGTCAGGGGCAGCAAATCAGTCTGCCATTCCAGGAAAAAGCTTTCATCTTCAACCAGGGTTAAGCCAAAGCGTTGTTCCAGATCGTAAAGCGTTACCTTTTCCGCCGAAATTGTTTGCACCATCCCACTCACCTCCTGATTCCTGCTCAATCTGTTCGCTGTTGCAACAACGTCATCGGGTCAAACCCATGTGCCGCAAATAAGTCCCGTTTTGCCTCTACTTCTGCCTGGGGTACCCCTCCCAGTAAATGTGCCCTCACATCCTGCGGTTCTGGCGGTGGCGTGTTGTCGGCATACCGGCGAATGTTGCAGTTGTAATCGTTCTCCTCCAGTTCGGCTTGAGTGACCACCGTGGCATAGCCGGGAATCCCTGAATAGTCATTTTTAGTGATGAATGCCTGGTACGTGGAAACAATTTTTTCAATGTGCTCTGGCCGCAAAAAGTTCTGTGCCCGCCCTGCATAGTACTCAGCGTCCGCATTGATAAACAGTACCTTCCCTCGACTGGGTTCAGGTTTTGCCCCCTCCGGACGCATCACCAGAATGCAGGCTGGAATCCCCGTTCCATAAAACAGGTTGGGAGGCAGACCAATCACCGCTTCCAGATGATCCTTCTCAATAAATTTCTGTCGGATTTTCTTCTCTTCTCCTCCCCGGAACAGTACCCCGTGGGGCATCACGGTTGCCATAATGCCATCCTGCTTCAGCACCGACAGCATATGTTGGGCAAACATCAGATCCCCCTTCTTACCCGTGGTTGGACAGAAGCCATACTTGAAGCGATCGGGGAACTCCATCGGCGTACTCTCATTTCCCCGACTGTAATTCTGGGAAAACGGCGGATTACTTAAGACGCGATCGTAGTGCTTTAACTTCCCCCCGTCTTTAATCGGCACCATCAACACATCGTCATTCTCAATCACGGCATTCGCAATTCCATGCAGTAGCAAGTTCATCTTGCAGATGGCCCACACCCCACCGTTATTGTCCTGCCCATAAAGGCGAAGGTTACGAGAATTTCCCCCGTGCTCCTCCACATACTGTCGGGTCAGAATTAACATACCGCCCGACCCTACACACGGGTCATAGACCTCTATGCCTTCCTGCGGATCTACAATTCGCACCATCAGTTTCACGACCGCACGGGGCGTATAAAATTCCCCGCCCTTCTTGCCAGCAGAATCCGCAAAAAAGTAAATCAGATACTCATAGGCCGCCCCCAACAGGTCTGGAAACTCTAAATCTTCATTGCGTAATGGTTGCTTATCAAAATGGTCAATCAGTTGGCGCAGTTGCAAGTCCGTTAAGTTACTCTTGCCGCCCACCTGTTTGTTAAAGCTAATGTGCTCAAATACATCACGCAATACTCTCGGATTTGCATCCGCAAGGCTGTGCAATGCGATGTCAAGCTTATTGCCAATCTGTTGGTGGAAAGTATCCCGAATTGTAGACCACCGGGATTGTGGCGGTACAAACAGCGTGTAAGCCTCCGTTGCCGTTGCCGTATAACGATTGGAGTTTTCTGCCTTCTCCTTAGCCGCTTCCTCGCTCAATCCCTTAGCCATGAATTCTTTGACAATCTGCTGGTAGCGCACATCAAACACATCTGCCGCCCGCTTCAGGAACATCATGCCAAAGATAAATTCTTTGTATTCTGAGGCATCCATCTTGCCCCGCAGAATATCTGCCGCTGCAAATAGATGTCGTTCCAGCTTCGGCAAGGTCAGTTTTGCCATTGTTCCCCTTTCCTCATTCAATCCGGATATTTTCGTGATGAATGCAGCACCCGCAGAATCTCTACTGATTTCCCTTTCACTCGATAAATAACAATGTAGGGAGTATTAGCAATTACCAATTCCCTTGTACCGTCGATCCGTCCTGCTCGACCCATCATCGGGAACTCTGCCAATTGTTCCGTCGCTGCCTGGATCTTGAACACTAAGCCAACCACCGCCTCGACATTCTCCTCAGCAACGTAGTCATACGCCTGCTCCAGGTTCTTCAGCGCCTTCCGTAGCCATTTAACGGACTTTGCCATTGGTTAGCCTGGTAAAGACAGCCGCCACCTCGTCCTCAGTCGCAAAATCGCCCGCATCCGCCTCAGCAATTCCCTTCTGGATTTCTTCAAGCTGCCACTGGTGCATCTCCAGGTACAGCGCGATCGCCTCGTTAATCAGGTAACTGCGATCCCGGTCCATACCCGCCGCGATCGCATCCAATGCCTCTCGCTTCTCCCGATCCAGTCGGAACGTCACATTTTCCTTACTCATATCCATATTCCTTCAGGGGAACTGCTACCTGTCCCATCATGCACCGCCTTGCATCGCAATGCAAACCCCCGTTCACATCTCTCAATCACCCAGTTGTGCCATTGCAGCCCGAATTCGCCGGACAAACTCTGAACTGCGATCGCGTTCCTCTCGCGGCTTTCACAATTTCGGCCTACGGCTGCAAAACAGATTCATCCACGCAGAATCACTCCTCCATTCCCCTGTCAATTGTTCCCTGCCCTACAAAAAGCCCCGGTGATTGGTTCGCCAGCACAATCTCTAACACCCTGCATCATGACAGATTCATCTCCCAATGCCCAACCTCTCAGGGGACAGGCCCAACCCCTACCTTTTATCCACATCTCTCGGGAACTGATTGAATATGTACGCTCCCTCAAACTTACTGGCACCCCAATACTTCTCGCTTAAGGGTAAAGCTGGTAGATTACAGGATGTCATATCCCCTTTATCCTCTGCCTCATGCAACTGCGAGAATTCACCCTGATTAGTCCCACCCTTGAAGCGAGACTGTTCTGAATTTTGTGTAAGCGGTCTAAAATCCCAGTAATTCAGGAGACCGCATCATGGTACGCAAGAAAAAAGAGACCAGCCGAGTGGATGAACTGCTCGATGACCTGTTGACCGATTGCCAGACGCCAGAGGACATTTTGGGCGAATCTGGTTTACTCAAGCAACTGAGCAAACGACTGATTGAACGGGCCTTAGCTGGGGAGTTGAATCACCATCTTCAGGTTAAAACAGAAACCGAGCTTGAGAGGGACCCTCAAGACAGCCCCCCTCGTAGCAACAGCCGCAATGGCTACTCGAAAAAGACGGTATGACTTTGAGGATGAGGAATTAGGCAAAGCCATTCCCTATGGAGTTTATGATCTGTCTTTCAATCAGGGGTGGGTGAGTGTGGGAATCGACCACGATACCGCTGAGTTTGCGGTTGAGTCGATTCGACATTGGTGGTTTGAAATGGGAAAAGCACTTTACCCCCGGAGCAAACACTTATTAATTACGGCGGATTGTGGCGGCAGTAACGGGTATCGCACTCGATTATGGAAGTTGAAACTTCAGGAGTTAGCCGATGAGATCGCCATGACCATCCATGTCTGTCACTTTCCACCAGGCACCAGCAAATGGAACAAGATTGAGCATCGGATGTTTTGCCATATTACACAAAACTGGCGAGGAAGACCGTTAACCAGTCGGCAAGTGGTAGTTAATTTGATCAGCGACACCACCACCACTCAAGGATTAGAAATCCGAGCGATGCTGGATGAGAATTCCTATCCAACTGGCATTGAGGTTAGTGCTGAAGAATTCGATGCAATTGCATTACACAGGGCACGATTTCATGGTGACTGGAACTATGAAATCAAACCGAGAGTCCCATCCTAGTTGCTCAAGTTATTTTTACAAGACTCCTAATGCAGGATTAAGAGACCTGTTTTGCGAGAGGTTCCAACAAGGGACAGTCGAA
>JBBIQC010000333.1:0-5772 GCA_037442585.1 Oscillatoriales cyanobacterium bin_317 | reverse complement strand
CGTTGGAACGCTCTTGGCGTTGTAAGGTCGTGGTCATAGTTCCGTAATAAGTGCTTGATGTAGCTTGGAATAATGTGGGCGGTTTTCACCGCTTGCCAGTAGTTTAAACTTCTTCATTGCTTTTTGTAAAGCGGTAAATTAAGTTTTCTCTCATTTTTCCAGGAATGACTCAATTACGAGCCAGCAGGCTGCTTGAGCAATTTTCTATACCGAAAAAAAGTGAACCCGGATCTTTGTATAAAGAAATGTAAAACAATCTCACTTGTCGATCGCGACCTTAATTTCTGGGTGTGTGGGCCAATTTGAAGCTAGTGAGCGCTTGTTCAATATCCAGAGCCAGGTAGCGATCGAGGGAAAGATAGGCCCAGTAGAAGGGCATCCGGTCTTCACAGGTTTTTTGGAACCCCAGGGCAATTCTTAATTCTTCGTAGAGGGGGTGAATCACTGGCGAATACAGATCGCAAAGGTTGGGAAAATCAGCCTGCATTTGCGTTAATGTCTGCTGGGTGTCGCGCAGGAATTCACAAATATACTGATGCTGTAGGAAGGTTGGGTCGATGATCCAGGCCCGGATATAGATAGACAAACAATTTGGATCGCGGGGATGAGCCATTTTGACCGGATCGACTTCCAGATTCGAGGTGAGATAAAAGCTTTTGCTGGGTGGCCGAGAAAATATCTCCTCTGAGTCATAAGCGGTGGGATAGAGAATAGCCACTCCAACAGGATTCAGATTGTCGCAACGGCGCAACACTCGTAGACCCAGAGGGTACTCCTGTGCCCATTGCCGCAGAATACGGGCAATGCGTTGAGGACTGGCAGGAGTATCGTCTGCGGCCATCGCATAGGTTTGCCGAATTAGTCCAGCAACGGGAATCGCATCGGTGCGGGGATTAAAGCTATCCGCCTGGAGAACGATCGGCTCTGGGCGTTTAGCCGCTACCTTTAACTCAGGTAGAGGCCGAATCTTCAGGCAGAGGGTTTGGCCATCAAACCGTTTTTCCAGCAATCCGAGAGCTACTAATTGATCAATCATCATGCCCGCAGCCCGATCGCTCCCTCGATTCTGATCGCCATAAAACAGTTCCGCTGCTTCCCGGTGAGTACAGGAAACCAGACCATCCGTTGGGTGAAGCTGGGTCAACGGTGTGAGTGTTTGTTGGGGCGATCGCAGGCTCTCCTTCAACAATAAATAAGCCCACAACCGCACGAAGCACTCAGCCCGACGACGGGTTAGACCACCCCGCTCTAGTAAAGCTGAGACGTATTCCTGTTGATGTTCAGAAGAAAAAAATTGATCCAGATTTTCTGGCTCCAGGGCAAGACTCAGGTCAGAACTCGGTTTAAAGGATTTCATTCAAGTGTTTGCAAGGGAATGTAAAAGTGCTGTAGGGAAGGAACGACAGTAATTTATTTAATGGACGTGAAAGAAAAGTTGCCCCAAACGGGTGAGTACTTTTCAGGGATTTCAGATGAGAATCCGAAATGTAGAGACTAAAGGTGAAGTTAAAGGATTTCCTTTGCCTCTCACCGCTGGATTGCGGTTGAAGGAAGTGCTTTTGCTGCAAATTAGACATCATTATTAACTACCCGTTCGCTCAAGGGGAAGGTGGGAAGACAAAAACTTCACTCTACTTCACCCTGCTTCATCTTTCTGCGGCTGAAATGATCCCTCTTCATTCCCTTTGTGCCGGTTGCGGAGCGCTCATTGTGCCTTCATGGGAACAAGCTTCACAATAATCTCAGTTTGCTAGGAGATTATTAGTTATGACTGCCCCCGTTTTTGCCCCCTCTTCCGAGTTCTATTCCTCAGTTGGGTCGTTGTCCAGGTATCGAGCCTCCCATCGGCTGATCGACGGTAAGACTCCCCGGCTTGCGGCCCGTCGTTCTTCCAGCTATCTGTCTGGACAGAAAGCCTTCTCCAGTTTTTCCGCCTGTCCTCCTGCAATTCCCCCTGATGTGGGAGCAATGTGGAGTAGTGTGCTGGAATTGTTGCCTCAGGGTGTGATGGTTGTATCCCGCAGTCTGAAACCGATTTACTGGAATTCCAAGGCGAAGGAGGTATGTCAGGCCCACATGGGTGTAGACCTGGCTACGGCTAATGTGCCAGATTCTGTTGCTGAGGCTTGTTATCGCTTAATTCGAGATACTGCTCCAAACCTGGCTTCTCTTTTTATTAGAGACGGACGGTCCGGTAATGTCTCCCTACGGATCAGTGCTCGTTGGCTGGTATCCGCCTCAACGCCACAATCCCTATCTACAGTCAATCCACTTTTCCCGGCACAACAGGCAAGCGGAACCCCAACTGGATTTTCTGTTGACCAATCCTTCATTGTGGTATTCCTGGAAAATTGTGATGAGGTGATGGAACAAGAGATGCGGATCCAGCAGAAAAAATATGACCTGACGGAACGTGAAGCTGAAATTTGGATACTGTTACGTAAGGAATATACGTATCAGGATATTGCCAAAATTCTGCAAATTAGCCTGAATACCGTGAAGACTCATGTTAAGAATATCTATGCCAAACGCAGAAGCTACCAGGGAGAGGGAAAGATTCTGGTGCTTTGAAGGGGACTTATGAGTTATGAATTATGAATTGGGTTTTGCAGTTCATGATTCATTGTTTTCCTGATGTCTGCTCAAGTTTCTGCGAGTGTGGGTTGTCGAACTGTAACTTACAGTCCGGCCTACACGCTGGTTCCTACCTATGAGTGTTTCAATCGCTGTGCCTATTGCAACTTCCGGCGAGATCCGGGAGAGGATTCCTGGTTAACAGTTCAGGCGGCAGAGGAAGTCCTACGATCGCTGCAAAATCAGGGAGCGGGGATGGGGCATGGGGGATGGGGGATGAGGATCATTGAAATTTTGATCCTGAGCGGTGAGGTGCATCCTCAGAGTACTCGTCGGGCTGCCTGGTTTGAGCATATTTATGCCTTATGTGAATTGGCGCTTTCCCTGGGATTTTTGCCTCATACGAATGTGGGGCCACTCAGCTTTGAGGAAATGCAGCGCTTGAAAGCAGTTAACGTCTCAATGGGATTGATGCTGGAGCAGATTACTCCCACGCTGCTGGACACCGTTCACCGATTTGCTCCCAGCAAAGTACCAGAACTCCGATTGCAACAATTAATTTGGGCTGGAGAATTACAGATTCCGTTTACTACAGGGCTGCTGGTAGGAATTGGGGAAACAGCCGCAGATCGCCTGGAAACCCTGAACGCGATCGCCCAAATTCATCAACAATGGGGACACATTCAGGAAGTGATCATCCAACCTTACAGTCCCGGACGGGAGGAGGCATGGAATCATAAGGGGTGTAGTCCGGAGGAACTCATAGAGGTGTTAGCGATCGCTCGCCAAGTTCTGCCAGAGGATATTACCTTACAGGTGCCGCCGAATTTGGTTCAGAATTCCATTCATTTGCTGGCTTGCCTGGATGCTGGAGCCAGAGATCTGGGAGGAATTGGCCCCAGAGATGAAGTCAATCCCGACTATCCTCATCCTGTGGATGCAGAATTAGCCAGCATTTTACAAACGGCAGGTTGGCAGTTAGCCCCACGTTTACCAATTTATCCTCAGTACGATCGCTGGTTAGCGGAACCACTGAGAAATCGAGTGATGGAGTGGCGATTGCAGATTCAGCAAGCCTATTCGATGAGTGAATTCTCAATTAGCTCTATTGACTCTATTTGTCAAGAAATCTTAATCCTGACAAGGGAAGATCTGTAAAGCCGCTGCTGCCACGCTGAGTTTAACGCGGGTTCCCACAGGCAACAAGCGTTGATGCGTGGTGCGAGCATGAAGTTCCCGTCCGGAGGGCGTTAGTAAACAATAGCGATGCTCTCGACCTAAAAATTGGCGATCGCGGATGACCACAGGAGCAGCCTCGTCAGGTTCCAGGTGGAGGTCTTCCTGGCGAATCATCAAGTCTGTGCGTGTACCATTTTGGATTTTGGATTTTGGATTTTGGATTTTAGAGGGATTCGGAATGGAAAAATAACCGACTTCGGTTTCTAATACTTCGTCTTTGAGAAAGGCGGGCAGGAAGTTGGCTTGAGTCACAAATTCAGCCACAAAGCGGGAGGCGGGATGCTGATAAATCGTTTCTGGAGTATCTAACTGTTCAATCCAACCGTGGCGCATGACAGCCACCCGATCGGCGATCGACAGGGCTTCTTCCTGATCATGGGTGACGAACACGGCTGAGGTGCCAGTGGCTTTCAGGGCCATCCGAATTTCTTCTCGTAATCTCAACCGCACTTGAGCATCCAGATTACTCAAGGGTTCGTCTAACAAAATCAGGGCCGGACGGGGAGCCAGAGCACGGGCCAGGGCGACTCGCTGTTGTTGCCCACCCGATAGTTGATGAGGGTAGCGGTCTTCCAGCCCCTGCAAGCCGACGAGAGCGATCGCATCGGCAACCAGTTCCCGAAGCTGTTGTGGCAAATAGCGCGTATGACCACCCCGACGCGGTTGTGTCAGCCCAAAGGCAACGTTTTTGGCGACGGTCAGATGAGGGAACAGGGCATAGTCTTGAAACACCATCCCCACATCTCGATGTTCTGGAGGAACCCACTGCCCTTGACCCGCAACCACCTGGCCATTTAACTCAATGGAGCCGCTCTGAGGCTGTTCAAATCCGGCAATCAGGCGCAGCAGAGTGGTTTTACCACAGCCCGATTCTCCCAGTAAGGCCAGGATCTCTCCCGATTGCAGAGTGAAGGAAACCTGATTGACGGCGGGAGACAGGTGTTTCGAGAATTGCCTGGTGACGGTGTCCAGACGCAAAATTTCAGATTGCCCCATGAATGTCAGTGTCGTTATGACGGATCCCTTTATTGAGATTAATCATCAATAATCCTGGCCTCATAGTACAGTAAATATCGGAATTCTTCTCAATTAGAGACGGGAGAGGGTGGAGGAGTGAAGGAATGAAGGGGTGGGGGGGGTGGTGAGTAGGTGGGTGGATGAGTGAATGGGTGAAGGAATGGGTGAAGGGACAGGTTACAGGTTGGGATTGGCACGATCGCGGGTGAAGCGAGGGAAATTCAGCGGATGGATGGGGTTGGTGCTGGCGATCGCGGGGTTGATTGCGGCTCCGGTGTTGGTGATTTTGGCAGGGTTATTGACGAACTCTACGGCGACCTGGAACCATCTGGCCGCGACGGTACTACCAACTTATCTGGCGAACTCCTTGGGGTTAATGGTGGGAGTCGGGATTGGGGTCATTGCGATCGGGGTGAGTACGGCCTGGTTGGTAACGATGTGCCGCTTTCCCGGTCGGCGAGTGTTTGAGTGGGCCTTATTGTTACCCCTGGCGGCTCCGGCCTATTTACTGGCCTACGTCTATACGGAGTTGCTGGCGTATTATGGGCCAGTACAAACTGCTCTCCGGCAATGGTTTGGCTGGCGGGATGTGCAGGATTATTGGTTTCCCAATGTGCGATCGCTGGCAGGCGCGATCGTCATGTTGACTTTAACCCTGTACCCCTATGTCTATTTGCTGGCTCGAACGGCTTTTCTATCGCAAGCCGTATGTACTCTGGAAGCAAGTCGCAGTCTGGGCTGTAGCCCGTGGCGGAGTTTTTTCACCATTGCGTTACCACTGATTCGGCCTGCCATGACAGCAGGATTGGCGCTGGTTTTAATGGAAACTCTGAATGACTTTGGCACGGTGCAGTTTTTTGGCGTGGATACCTTCACCACAGGCATCTACCGTACCTGGTTTGGGTTAGGAGAACGGCCAGCCGCGATGCAACTCTCTGCTCT
>JBBIQC010000332.1:0-5774 GCA_037442585.1 Oscillatoriales cyanobacterium bin_317 | reverse complement strand
CCATGGCCCGCGCCTGGTCTACCAACTGCCGGTACTCGGATTCAATCAGGTCATAGACCATTTCCTGTTCGGCGATCGGCAACAATGGAATCCGTCCCGTCACCTTCTTGATCAGGGCAATCTCCGAGGCATCGTTTTCTGCCTGAGCGGTGGGAAAATCTAAGCGGGCATTGAGTTCCGGATCATCGCTGAGCATCTCTGCCACCACCTGCTCGCCGTAGGGATTCATGAAGTCCACCACCATGTTGAGGGAAATGTCGGTTTCCCTGGCCGCCGTCGTGTTAGCGTTGAGCGTAGCCATTTTGCGGCAGAGAATGGCACTGGGACGCTTTTCTGCCGGGATGTCGCCCATCAGCAGACTGTAGCTGGGTAGCACGACCTGTCCGGTGCGATGAATCCGGTCCAGCATCTGCATGAACACGTTGATGTCCCGCTCAGCCTGGGCCACAATCATGTGCCGGGGGCGCTGGTCAGCAAACTTCTCTGAGACATGGAGCGAAATGCCCGTGGAGCCAGAGCAGTTGAGAATGATGACATCGGCATCTCGGCATTGAACTGGGTAACCGCTGCAATTTTTGCCCAGGGGGTCGTTTCCTGATCCGGATGGACTGATAAATCAGGACAAGGACTAAAATTATTGTAATCTTCGAGCAAAATTATTCTCTACCTGCGAGATTTGACTTGTGGACAGACAGATCAGTCGAAAAGTTTTATTAAGGTTCAACCTTCTCCTGCTAGGGCTTTCCTTTCCCTTTCTTGTGACGAGTAGCAGTTTGGCACAAGGAAGTATCAAACAGGAAATGAATAGACTGGTCAACGGCTCTGATAAGCAAGAAAGGGTAATTGCAACCCATTATCAAGTAGGTTTCTTAGAGGTTTCCCAGGCATCAGGTAGTCCACACCCTCAATCGAGTCAACCACTGAATTCAGTCATCGATTGGATTCAGCAACACCGATGGTTAGCAATAGTTGTAGTTATTACAACTATCCAGACTCTATACCTTCTAATCGTTATATTTCACCCACTCTGGTTCTTATTACTACCATCGAGATTCGAATTTAGCATAGCTGGAATTGATCTCTCACCAGACATCTTTTGGACTCTCAAATACCACCCCAGAGTACTGGATGCTTGGGTTGCTGCCCATATCAATTCGGTCAGAGAAAACTTCCAAAGTAGAGTTACGGTGGCAAATCGTCAGATCTACCTCCCACTTCCAGTATTCCTAAACAACAATGCCCTGTCTCAACTGAGTGCAAAGGATCTACATCCAGTTTTTGCACGTAATCGTTGTCTAGTCTTGATTTGGGGGGAAGGTGGTAGCGGGAAAACCAGTCTTGCTTGTCAGATTGCCCGGTGGGGGATGGCGGATGATGTAAACGAGCGCCTCTGTCCACACCGGATGCTACCAGTGCTGATTGAGCAAGAACTGTATAGTGAAGCCAGAACGGATAAACGCTCCCTAATTCAAGCAATTCAGGGACAGCTACAAAACTTAGCCGACCTACCGGAACCTATCTCTGACGAGCTATTGGAACAACTCCTTAGGAAACGTCGAATTTTGGTGATCATTGATCACTTTTCAGAGATGAGTGAAGCTACCCGTCGGCTTGTTCAACCCGAAAGGGCAGATTTTCCTATCAATGCCCTGGTCGTCACTTCACGAATTCAAGAAAGTTTGGGACATGCCTTCAAAACAACGATTCGCCCACTTCGGATTGAAAGTCATCGGATTGCATACTTTGTAACTGAATACCTAACTCAGCAGGGGCTGCAGAATTTGTTGACCGATGAGGAATTATTTGCAGTCTGTGGTCGATTATCCCGTATGCTTGGTCAGCGTAACATTACACCATTACTGGCCGCTCTATATACACAGCAAATCATTGCATCTCAATTGGGGAGCGAACATTCTCTACCTGAAAATATCCCAGATTTATTTCTTACCTATATCAACATTCTGAACGAGAGTATTGAACCAATAATACGGCTAGAAAATCGTTACGTTCATCGAGATTCTATGGTTGTTGCCTGGGAATGTTTAAAAAAGACCTATCGCCCTAGTTCTGCAATAATTAATCAATTATTAGAAGCACTTGCCCGCATCGACGAAGAAAATGATGCCAATGCTCGTCTAGATTACCTTGAGCATTATCTCAGGCTAATTCAAATCCTTGAGCCTGGAAACAAAGCGGCTTTTACTTTTGACATTTTAGCGGAATATTTAGCTGGGTTGCACTTAGTAAATTCGTATGGCAATAACGAAGAAGCGTGGCGTCAGTTTCTGACTCAGGCAGATACTCAACAAGGATCGCCAGAGTCTATCCAAGCGTTTCTTTTAGCCGTGCTAGATTGCTGCTTGACGAAAGGCAAAGAAGCAAACGTTCCAGACTTTGTAGCTGAAGAACTCAGCCAACGAGTTGGAACAGTGTTAGAAGCAATAGTACCTTCTCAGCTTGAACCAACTCGGAGGATTATACCTAGCCTATCTATAGGAAATCAGGATACTCTAGTTCAGCCTGAATCTGTGAGCGCTTTGATTCAGTCTCTCACCGATCCAGACGCAAACATCCGCTCTAGTGCAGCAATTGCATTAGGTCGAATTGAAACAGATGCAACAGAAGTTGTCCCTGTTTTAATCCGGACTCTCGCTGACCAAGATGCCAATGTTCGCTTAAGTGTGGCAATCTCTTTAGGTCGCCTTGGCCCTGAGGCAAGTGCAGCCGCTCCTGCTTTAACTCAGACGCTTGCAGATCCGAGCAACGAAGTTCGTGAAGCTTCTATTGCCGCCTTGAAGAGAATTGGAGCAGAAGCTGTACCTACCTTAATTCAGGCACTTACGAGTGACGATAACAACATCCGACTAAGTGCTGCTCTCATTTTGGGGGATATTGGAAAGGAAGCTAAAACTGCTATTCCAGCCCTCATTGCAACACTCCAGGATGAAGATGCTGCGGTTCGTGGTAATGCTGCGGCCAGTTTAGGAAGTATTAGTAGCGAAGTCGAAGCCAAGGCTGCTATTCCAGTACTTACTAAAGCACTTGAGGATTCAGATATAGTGGTTCGGAGAAATGCTGCGGTTGCTCTGGGAAGGATTGGTATTGAAGGTACACCTTTCGCAGTTTCAGCACTCCTTAAGTCGCTCCTTGAAGATCCGGATTCTGTAGTTCGTGGTAATGCTGCCACTTCCTTGGGAACGGGCGGTAGTGAGTCTAAAAGAGCAATTCCAGCCTTAATCGAAGCCCTTAAAGACGCGGATCAAACAGTTAGGAAGAGAGCAGCAAGTGCCCTCCGAAAAATCGGTCCCCTTGATGAACAAGAGCAGCAGAGGGAAAAATCCTATCCAATTTGGAGTGAAAGTATCCGAAATTCGTTGTTGCAAGAAAACTACGCCGACCTGAAGGCATTTCCGGAGATCCATCGTGATTTTATCTGGAACCAGTTTTGCAAAGATTATGAATTCCTCAATCTTTCTTTTCATCCTGACACGCTTGTCCTAGAGATTAGTGAGCGAGAAAAGATTAATGCATTCAAGGAATTCTGGAATCAGGCAAAAAGTGCTCTGACTGAAAACGAAGTAGAGGCTTTTCGAGCAGCAACCCATCAACTTACAGAGCTGTTTTGTGAGGTGCTTGCGTTTAGAGAATTAGAGAATTTTGCTTCTTTAGGACAACTTTATGGGTGGAAGATTGATGCATCTAATCCAGCATTTGAACTCAACATCCGTCGAGAGGAATTTCCAGTCATCTACCTCTGCAAAACAAGATTTAGTGAAGAAGATGTACGAGATGTGACAGGACTTCTAAACCAGTTTCGCATTTATGCTAATTTTTTCGCTCTTCTGGTTCCTTTTGAAAACTATCAACAATTGCGCCAACAGGTGCGTGAATCAGCTTATAAAAATGACTTCATTGTTTTAGATCATGATCAATTCTGGGATATCTTAGCTGCTAAGTCTCCAATTCAACAACTTATACATTGCATCCTAGAGCAAATTGATTTAGTAGCAGTTTCCCCTTACACAGTTGGAGGTCCCGTCAAGGAAAATATGTTTTTTGGTCGGGCGGCAGAAGAAAAAACTCTATTACAAAACATTTCACGCAATGATTATGCGCTTCTGGCAAATCGTAAAGTTGGTAAAACCTCATTGCTAAATCGAGTTTTCCCACGACTTAAAAAGGTTCAAAACTATCAAGTTTTTTACTGTGATTTGCAGGCAGTAGGTGATTACAAAAGTTTCTATGCAGAGCTCGCAATATCGTATCCGGAGTTTGAGGAAATTGGCGATCTGGATGAGCCTTCCCCTGTAGACTTCAGGAAGGTTGTTACTAATATTAAGAATAACAGTAATCGCCAAATTATTTTTATGTTTGATGAAGTTGATGAGCTATTAACTTATGATCTCCAATTTCAGGAAAATTTATTCAAGACCTTTCGTAGCTTATCGCAACGCGAAAATGTCCATTTTGTTTTCAGCGGCACAACTACGCTGGTTAAACGGGTACGTCATCCAGATTCGCCACTTTTTAACTTCTGCGATTTGATTAAGCTACAACTCTTAGAAGAAAAAGCTGCTAGAGCATTGATCATCCAACCTATGAGAGCAATAAGTGTGCGGTTTGAGAATGAAGAAACGATTACTCAACGAATTTTGTCTATCACTGCTCATCATCCAAATATGATCCAATATATTTGCACTGAATTGATTCGGATTACCAACAAAAAACAACAACGAGTTATTTCAGAAGCAGATCTAGATATGGTGATTCACTCTCAAGAATTTTATGAATACTTTGAAGGGCTGATCTGGGGACAATCTACAGATTTAGAGAGGTTGATCATTTATACTATGTGGCCTTTTTCGGAGTTTACGGAAGCAGAGGTAATTGAGGAGTTTAGGCAGAGAGATATAGCCACAGAGGGCTTAGCTGGTGCTTTGGAAACCTTGCAAATCTACTTGACTTTGAGTAAACAAAACGGAAAATATTTTTTTACATTTCGTGAATTTGCAAAGCTGATGGCAAAGCACAGCGATATTCAAACATTGGCCGCAACATATCAGCAGAAATTTCGTAGAGGAGGCTCAAATGGGTATCTTTAAAGCGGGTGGGGGACTAAACCCTAAAAGATATGAAAATATTATTGTCCACCGAGCAGAACTTGATCGTATCTTGAACCATATTGAAAATGAAGAGCTCTATATTGCCCTTCGGAGTCCCCGTCAAACTGGAAAAACCACGCTTCTTTATCAAATTCAGGCCCATTTGCATGGGCATGGGTACGGTGTCGCTTATCTCGACTTATCAAATGTGGGTGATTTGAATAAAGTTGAATTCTACCAAACTCTCTGTAGTAGCCTCCACGATGGACTTAATTCATTGTTAGATGACAATATAGAGCAATTGTTGAATCCCAAAGCCATTACGAATCAAAACTCTTTTTCTGATTATCTAAAATTGCTCGTAGAGCATACCCCACAAGCACGGAAATTGATCCTTATCCTGGATGAAGTGGGTGAAGTGCCTGAGAAGATCTCTGCAACCTTCTTCCCGACACTCAGGAAATTTTATCACTCTGGTCAAGGCAATTTGCCCGACAGCGATCTCTACCGAAAGATTATTTTCATTTTTGCTGGGGCGCTTGACCTTAGAAAGCTAATGCAAGGTCATAACTCTCCTCTCAGGAATATTTGCATCCCCTTTCCCCTCACCGATTTATCTAGGGCTTGCTGAAAAAGTCGGAATCGAAGCAGTTGGAGTGAGGCAGATCGCTT
>JBBIQC010000331.1:3972-5796 GCA_037442585.1 Oscillatoriales cyanobacterium bin_317 | reverse complement strand
CGGTTGATGGGTTGCCAACATTAGCCCAGGGACGGCGATCGCACCACTTATGGAACTAATCGACACAATCCGGGTAATGGCCAGTACCAACAAAAACACACCAAATGTCCCCACACCCACCAGCCAACTCATTGCCAGCAATACACCCAAACTTGTAGCCACTGATTTGCCGCCTGTGAAGTTGAGGAAGATGGATTTACTGTGTCCCAGTAAAGCGGCAATCCCAGCTAGAGTGACCATCCACGGGAGCCAGGTGGCTGGGTTAAGGGTACTGGGGATCAGGGGTTGGATCAGGTCGGCGGTGTAGAACCAGTTGACCAGGGCGATCGCGCCCACTCCCTTCAAAACATCGATCAGAAGCACCACAACCCCTGGCCCTGTTCCCAGAGTTCTCAGCACGTTGGTTGCCCCAGTGGAGCCAGAGCCATGCTCTCGAATATCAATACCTTTTAACCAGCGTCCGGCCCAATAACCCGTCGCCAGAGAACCGAGGAGATAGGCCAGGAGGATTAACAAAGCGTTGAGAGTGAGCCAGAGTGCCATAAGGGGGATCAGAGGTCGGGGGTCGGGGATTAGGGATCGGGAAGTTAGACCCAATCGCGGGTGTAGCCAGGGATTTGGGGATTGGGGGCGAAGGCTAACCAGAGGGGGAATTGCAGGATGGCCAGATCAACTTGTTCTTCGGTTTCATCCATGACAATAAAGGGGAGTAAGCCGTCTTTTTGCAGGCGATCGGCCTTCTGAGCCAGCACTAAGGGATCTTCAAACAAGGCGGCTCCCTGATCGGGGCCAAAGTCAGCGCGGGTGATGCCCAGACAATCTTGCAGTCCCCGTCGCCATTCACCCAAGCGCTCTGGAGAATCAGCCAGTATGAGGGTGCAGACGCGATCGCCATACAACTCATTCAGGATCGAAATGATTGCAGAGGCCACCAGAATATTTTGCAGACGGCTCCCCATTGTGCGGATGGCTCCCCGACCGCCTTGCGTGAAGAACCAGTTGGATACCCGTTCTGCGTGAATTGGTTCAAAGGTGCGGCGTAACTGCCAGGGTGGGCCGTAGTAGTCCGGACGGTTGCGATACTGGTCAATCAAAGCACGAATTTTCTTAGTTTGATCCTGAAAGCTTTGCTCGGCGAACTTGGGAGTGGGGGATGCCGGAGACTGAGCGGCAGGTTCGGATGCTGGGGCAGGTTTTGCCGCCTGCTGTATCACCTTGGGCAATTCCAACTGCTCTGCGGCATAGGCCAGATCCTGCAAGCTGCCGACCAGATAATCCTTAAAGCTCTGTACTCGAATTGCCAGGTCTTGCGATACTCCAGCAAACGTTGTTCGCATCTCAGCCTGGATCCGTTCCTGACGGCGCTCCAACTGCTCAATACTAATCTGCAAGTCTCGTTTGCGGCTTTCTAGCTCCTTAAGTCCTGCTTCAACCAGTTGGCCCATTTTGGCCTGAGCCGTAGCGATGTCATTCTGAAGTTGCGCCCTGGTTGCCTGTAATTGAGCAATTTCCTGCCTCAGGCTATCCGCTTGTTGTTGGAGAGGGGCGGATTGAACGGAGGTTAGAGAAAATGATAGCGATTCTGGTTCATCCTTGCGGCGAGTAACAGGACTGTCCAGAGGACTGCCCTCCTGATTCTGGGCCGTAGGAGCGTATTCTTCATCAACCAGGGATTGCATCGACGCTTCCTGAATTCCCATCGGCTCTTCAGTGGATAGTTCGTCTCCAGTTTGGTATTCGTCGGAATTCATAACCGTTTTGGGTAAGGGTTCAAGTAGTTGTTTCAGCTAATGAGTTTAGTTAAATGTCTTAACTCCGAGGACA
>JBBIQC010000331.1:0-3962 GCA_037442585.1 Oscillatoriales cyanobacterium bin_317 | reverse complement strand
ACGAGTATCCAAACATTGCTGTAGAACCTGGGGATCAAACAGGACGGGCAGAAAATGAATACTGTTCACTTCCTTGAAATAGAACAAGATGGGAAGAGCCGGCCAGAAAATCCGCCAATTTTGCCAGTCCCGATAAGGAAATCGGTGCAACAAGCGATCGCCCCGATACACATCCAGATCCGTTTCCGTAAAGCGCAGTCGGATCGCTACCGTTTGAAATAGCAGGAACGTCCCCAAGAGGGCGATCGCCAGACTGACCCAAATTTGCAGGAACAGGAGTGGCAACGCGGCCACAATCAGAGCCACTGGCAACCCGTAGAAAGGCGCAAGCTCAACGGTTTGACGGGAAGAGGATGAAACAGTGGTCACAGGCACTTATGATTCACATTTGTTTACCACTCTATTCTATGCACGGGTGGCAGACACATCGCGAGGGCAGAAAGATCTAAATGTAGGGGCATTGCATTGCAATGCCCCTACAAATCCCCCAATCCCTGATCCCTAGAATCCCTGCAATACCGCACTTCCCGTCCCCTGAAACATAATCCACGACAGGAAAAAATTACTGATAAAAATGGCCAGCAAGGAGGTGACAACGGCTGTTGTCGTGGATTGCCCCACTCCCTTCGCTCCTCCAGTCGTCGTCAATCCCCAACTGGAGCCAATTACAGCAATCAGGGCACCAAAACAAAATCCCTTGATCGGTGCACTGAACAGATCCCACAAACGCAGAAAATTATGAACGGAATCGAGAAACACCGAATGGGGAATGCCATACAAAGCACTGGCGATTAATAGACCACCGCCTAACCCGGTGAGCAGAGACAGTACCGTCAGAATGGGTAACATCAAGCAGCAGGCAATGACTCTGGGAATGACCAGATAGTCGATCGGATCCGTCTTCAGAACATACAGCGCATCAATCTGCTCAGTCACCTGCATGGTTCCCAATTCTGCAGCAAAGGCAGAGCCGACCCGTCCCGCTAACACTACCGCTGTCAACACCGGAGCCAGTTCCCGACAGAGCGCCAGGGCCAGCACGCCACCCACAGCACTACCTGCCCCTAGCGTGATAAACTCTCTCGCCACCTGAATCGTAAACACCATACCCACAAACCCAGCCGTAATTAACGCGATCAGCAGCGAGGCTGGGCCAACCAGAGCCATTTGCTCCAGGGTATTCCGGCGATGAATCTTACCGGCCAGCAGATGCACAATCACTTGGCCACCTAATAGAATGGCAGCCAGTAGGCGGCGGCTCCATCGTCCTAAGCCTGTAAAGGTCGGTGCTCCTTTCACAAATGCCTCAAACAACTGTCCTTAGCCAGAATACCGAAATTCAGCCAGAATCCGGTCTCAAATCGTAGTGATCGCTTCACCAAGTTTCTTAAGGGTATTTTAAGATTTGCAAGCATAATAGCTAATCCCACTCAATCCACCCTATTGTGAAGTCAGCCCTTTAGGATCTACTCGGCAGAACATTACATCTTTACCTCCATACCATATGCCGTTTTTTAGGCCATTCCTTTTATGAAGCTTTTTGGTTCCTGTCGTTCACCTTTCCCGGTTTTATGCGCTCAAAAGCTTTCCTGCACTCTCTACTGGTCACCAGCACACTGAGCTTCATGGTGCCAATTATCCTGATCAGTGCTGTTGTGATGACTTTATTCCTGATTATGCAAGTTCCGATCGCCCAAAGCGTCAGTCAGGCAATGGTGGGGCAGGTGTTGATGGTGTTGATGGTATTTGGCACGGGTAGTGCTATTGAAGGAGCGATCGTCATTGCCACCACTTGTAGTGTGGTTGGAATTCTGTTTGATACCTATGCCTTCTGTAATGGACTGCGAAATGGGTAGAGGGGAGAAGGTAAACCCCATTACTGCCTGCGGTTCCCGCTAGCATCAAGAACCGGGGGGTGGTGCCGAATTCCCGCTGATCGTGGATGCCTTTAATTATGGTTCACGGCCCGATCTCTAAGGCTGGCCCTTTCGCTATTCTGAGAGAGGATCTTTTTCAGTTGTGCTATGACTTCACTGCCGCGTTTGTGTTCTAAGGCCCATTTCCCTGCGTTGCGGATGCGAGGAATCTGGGCGATCGTGCTGCTCTGCCTGACCTTGTGGAGTCTTTCATCGGGGGGGGCGCTGGCCAAGACTGCCGTGTCTGAGGCAACCAGTCCAGTCCCTACAGCATCCCTGCAGCCGTATCTCGATCGCGTGATTCAGCAGGTCACGGAATTCAAGTTGGACAATGGCCTGAAGTTTATTGTGCTGGAGCGGCACAAAGCCCCTGTCGTCTCGTTTCTCACCTATGCCGATGTCGGTGGGGTAGATGAACCTGATGGCCAGACTGGCGTGGCCCACTTTCTAGAGCACCTGGCCTTTAAAGGAACCACCCAGATTGGCACGACCGATTACCAGGCAGAAAAGCCCTTACTCGATCGCTTGGATGAGCTATCGCAACAAATTCGCTCGGCACCCAAGGGAGATGCGACAAAAACTGAACAACTGAAAGCTGAGTTTGCCAAAGTGGAGGCAGAAGCGGCCCGGTTAGTCCAACAGAATGAAATGGGACGCATCGTGGAGCAGGCCGGAGGAGTGGGTTTGAATGCCACCACTTCCACCGATGCCACCCGCTACTTTTACAGTTTCCCCTCCAACAAACTGGAACTGTGGATGTCCCTGGAGTCGGAACGCTTTTTAGACCCGGTGTTCCGAGAATTTTATAAGGAACAGAATATAATCTTGGAGGAGCGCCGTCTGCGAACCGATAATTCACCGATCGGGCAGATGATAGAAGCGTTTTTAGATAAGGCGTTTACCGTACATCCCTACCGTCGCCCGGTGATTGGTTATAACCAGGACATTCGGGGCCTGACGCGGCAAAATGTCCAGGATTTTTTTGAAAAATATTACGTCCCCAATAATTTAACGATCGCGATCGTTGGCGATGTTAATCCCAAAGAAGTGGAGCGCTTGGCCAAAATTTACTTTGGGCGATATGCCGCAAAACCCGCGCCTCCAGAGGTGAAAGCCGTCGAGCCATCCCAGCAGGGAACCCGCGAAGTTACTCTAAATCTGGTTTCTCAACCCTGGTACCTGGAGGGTTATCACGCTCCTGCCTTCAACCATCCGGATTATGTGGTTTACGACATGATCGGCAGTATTCTCAGCAGCGGTCGTACTTCCCGGCTATACAAATCTCTGGTGGAACAGCAACAGGTTGCGCTGTCGGCCCAAGGTTTCACCGGATTCCCTGGCAATAAGTTCCCCAATTTGATGCTGTTCTATGCTCTCACGGCCCCCAATCATACAGTGGATGAAGTTGCTACAGCCCTGCGAGCCGAAGTGGAACGCTTGAAAACAGAACCCGTCTCGCCGGAGGAATTAGAGCGAGTCAAGACTCAAGCCAAAGCCGGATTGGTGCGATCGCTTAATTCCAACATGGGCATGGCTCAAGCATTGGTGGAATACGAAGTCAAAACTGGCAGTTGGCGCAATTTATTCAAAGAACCTGAGCAGATTGCCGTGATCACTGCTGCCGACATTCAACGAGTCGCCCAGGCCACTTTCACGCCCCAGAATCGCACCATCGGGAAGATTTTGCCAAAAGCAGAAAAGGGGATTAGGGATTAGGGATCAGGGATCCGGGATTAGGGATCGGGGATTAGGGATTAGGGATTAGGGATCGGGAGATTAGAAAAGAGGAAAGCGATTCGTCATGGGTCATTGGCAGAGGACAAAGAACAAAGGACAAAGGACGAAGCAACTCAAATTCAAAACTCAAAACTCCTTCCCCTCACCCCGTTACCCCTTCACTCCCCCACCGCCTGTTAGTTCTCCCCCCTAGCTGGCCAAACTAAGGAGGTGTTATGGGCAGTTAGACGCTTATGGGCGGTAATGCGCTAGTTCCTCTCGTGATGTTTGGTTGGATTCCGCTGGTCTTGTATCTGTTTACCCGGTTTC
>JBBIQC010000330.1:0-5824 GCA_037442585.1 Oscillatoriales cyanobacterium bin_317 | reverse complement strand
CAGGCCCAGTTCCCGTACTGCTTTGGCAGCATCGTAGTACATCAATTGCCCTGCCATACGCACACCATCCATGGGAACTGAAGGCGTTTTACCCAGAGGAGCAAGCACCTTCTCATCCACCCAGGCAGTACAGAATGGAATCCAGGCAGGAATGGTATGCCGAGGAGCAGGGAGTCCAGTAAGCTGTGCCAGGAGATCGAGAAGTTCCTTCAGCGTGAGATTTTGATGGCCCAAAATATAGCGATCGCCTGTTTTTCCCTTTTGTAATGCCAGTAAATGCCCCTGGGCCACATCCCCCACATGGACGAAATTCAGGCCAGTGTTCAGATAAACGGGCATTTGACGACGTAAAAACCTTAACACGATGTCTCCAGTGGGCGTGGGTTTGATGTCCCAGGGGCCGATCGGCGTACTGGGATTCACAATCACCACATCCTGTCCCGCCTGGGCCGCTTTGACGGCTTCCTGTTCCGCCCAGTATTTGGATTGTTTGTAGTAGCCAATCAGATTTTCCACCGGACTTTGGTAGGTTTCGTCTGCAATCCCCCCTGGCTTCACCCCGATCGCTGCCACGGAACTGGTGTAGACCGTTCTTTGAATGCCTGCCTTTCGGGACGCAGCCAGTACATTGCGAGTTCCCAGCACATTAAATTGATAGAGCTGCTCGCGATCGGCCTGCCAGAGTGAGTAGTGCGCCGCAACGTGGAACAGATAGCGACATCCCTGCATCGCCTCAGCCAGATCGGGATCATTCAAGTGCCCCTGCACCAGTTCCACATTCAGCCCTTGCAAGTTATTTAGAGCACTGTGAGGACGGACTAAAGCTTTTACCCGATAACCTTGCTGCAGGAGCAGGCGCACCAGATTAGCTCCCACAAATCCCGTACCACCCGTTACGAATACCGTTTCAGCCATAAAATTCAGTGGGTCACAGTCTACGTAAGTACCAGGCTGTGTTTTAAAACCCTTTGATCCCTTTCGGGGGGTGTGGGGGAGATTGGACCCCACGCAGCGGGGAACTGGGGGAAGTCCCCTGGATCTACTACCCCAATCCCTCATTTGCCTAACACACCGCTAGCTCGCTTTCAGCAGTTCCACGTCAAATACCAGGGTGGAGTTGGGAGGAATGGGGCCAATGCCGCGAGAGCCATAACCCAGGTTGGGAGGGATCACTAATTGCCGCCGACCACCAACCTTCATCGTGGCAATGCCTTCATCCCAACCCTTGATCACCTGTCCCGCCCCCAACTTGAATTCGAAGGGACGGTTGCGATCGCGGGAGCTATCAAACTTGGTGCCATCCACCAGGGTGCCGATGTAATGCACGGTAACGGTTTGTCCGGGCTGGGGAGTTTCACCCGTCCCTTCGACCATATCCAGATACTTCAACCCCGATGGGGTAGTGACATAATTTTCTGACACTTCAACGTTCCTCGTAGGGGGAGCATTGGTCGTTGCTTCAGCAACCAGAGGGGAACCCTGGGGCACATCGGTTGTTTCCACAGCAGGAGGTTGGTTCAGTCCGGCAGCAACGGCAGTATCCCGGTTGCCCACGATTTGACTGACCACCAGCAGCACCACACAGGCCACCAGAACCCCTAAGCTGATCAAAATTTCTTTCACAACAAGCCTCCTATTCAATCGATGCAGTTTATTGGGGCAACGTGCCAATGCTGCCTATTGTAGGTCGATTCGGGATCCGGTAACAGACGCAGAGGTAGCGAGCAAAGACTGAGCGCAGGAGATATCGAAATAGGTTGAGGGTAAG
Source organism: Oscillatoriales cyanobacterium bin_317 (assembly GCA_037442585.1). Taxonomy (GTDB): domain Bacteria; phylum Cyanobacteriota; class Cyanobacteriia; order Leptolyngbyales; family Leptolyngbyaceae; genus Leptodesmis. The sequence goes on along the minus strand of JBBIQC010000330.1, from coordinate 4,056 downwards.
GCATGCCCGACTAACACCTGAAACGGCTTGCTTGGTTCTCCCAAATGACTCACGACTAGGGCGGCTCCCGTGAAATCCTCGTTCTGCGTATAGCTGCTGGGGGTAATCACCGTCGTCAGTCCTGACTGGAGCGCCGCTTGCAGGCCAACGTGGGAGTCTTCGATCGCCACACACACCTCTGGTGGTAAACCCATCGCCTCCAGTGCATAGCAATAAATATCAGGAGCAGGTTTTTTAGCAGGCACCACATCCCCCGCTGCAATCACCTCGAACCAGGAGGGACTGTCAGCCCCTAATCCCGTTTCCAGCAGGGCCAGCACATTATCGGGAGCGCTGGTGGTGGCGATCGCCAACCGAATGCCAGCCTGCCGTGCCTCCTGAATCAGCCGTTTCACACCAGGACGCAGTGGCATAATTCCCTGCTGCACCAACTCCCGATAATGCCGAGTTTTCAACCGATGTATCTCAGCCGCCCAGGCTTTCACGTCTCCAGGCGGGATCAAGTCTGGCTGGTCTTCTTGCAAATACCGTTGCAACCGTTCCTTACCTCCCGATACCTCGAGCAGTTGCCCGTATCGCTCCACTGACCACTCCCAGTCCAAGCCTGATTCTGCAAAGGCTCGATTAAATGCCACTCGATGTCCATCTCGCTCGGTATCAGCCAGGGTTCCGTCTACGTCAAAGATCAGTGCTTGCAGGGACATGGGAGGGTAGAAGGGTGGAAGGGTGGAGGTGGAGAGGAAGAGGAGGTGGAGGAGATAGGGAGGATAGCGGAGGAGTGAAGCAGGGAAGGGGTAATGCTAACCACCTACCGCTTCCCCGCTTCCCCTTCCCCATCTTCCCCACTTTCGCCATCTTCCTCATTACCAGAATGAATGACCGTTTCTGGGATGACCGTTGGCTCATAGATCGGGCCATCCGGGGGAAAGGCAGGTTCGGCAGGGAGTTGGCTGTCTGAGAGATGCCAGCGATCCATGATGTCTTCGACCAGGATGCGACGGATCAGGATTTGCAGGACAACGATCAGGGGCAGGGCGAGCAGGAGACCCCAGAAGCCAAAGATCGTGGCAAAAAAGACCTGGGATAACAGGGTAACGGCAGGGAGAAGATTCACCTGCTGAGACATGACAAAGGGGGTAAGCAGGTTACTTTCAAATTGCTGGATGGCGATGTACAGGATCAGTACCAGCACGGCTTTGGTGGGAGAGTCCAGGAGGGCGATCGCCATTGGCGGGACAACACTGATGGTCGGCCCAAGGTTGGGAATGAAGTTGAGCAATCCCGCCAGCACCCCATTCGCCAGAGCGGCTTTCACACCAATCAGAGATAGCCCAAGGGTACTCAACACGGCGATCACACTCATGCTGATCAGCGCACCAACAATCCAGTTTCCCAGCGACTGCTCGCATTCCGTCAAAATGCCATCCATGCGGCGACGATAGAAGGAGGGAAACAGCCGCAGGAAGCCCCGACGATAGGCTGGTGGGTTAATCAGCAGCATCAACCCCAGTACCACGATCAACAAAATATTGACCGCAGCTCCTAGGGAACTGGAGAAAAATGCAAAGGAACCACCTAACAGGCGATTCACGACGGGCATAACCTGTTGCAGAATGCTGTCCAGGGTGGGAATGTAACGTCGCGCTTCAGCGGGCAGTATGCGATCGAGCGAATTGAGCCAGGTATTAAATTGATTGACTCCCTGAGGCACCAACACATAAATTTCTTGAAGCTGTTGCACAAAGGGCGGAATCACCACCTGAAAGAAAATTACAACGAAGGCTGCTAAACAACTGACGGCAATCAGTACTGCCCACGATCGGGGTAACTTGAATCGCTTATTCAACCAGCGAGCAAATAAATTCAGGCTATTCGCCAGTACAACTGCTGCAAAGATCAACAACATCACCTCTCGGATTTGCCAGAGGATGTAAATGGTTGCCAGTAATGCGAACAGTGCGATCCAGTGACCCAGTTTCACGGGAAACTCCGAGAACAGTTAAGAATTGAGAGTGAAGAGTGAAGAGTGAAGAGTTAAAAGTTTTAAGTTTTGAGTTTGGGAAGCTGTTTTTCGGCTTAAAACTTAGCACTCAACACTCATAACTTATTTTGTTGCCATCGCCAGCCTAGAGCGATCGCCATCAGCACTGGCGGTGTCAAAACTCCAACTAAGGCAGCAACCAGGGTTCCTGAAACGGGTAAGAACCGCCCCCCATACTTGATGACGTAGGACAGGGCAATGGACAGGATAAAAATTTTGAGAATGGAATTGGTCATGAGGTTCAGAAGGACAATTGCCAATAATCAATAGCGTAGCGACATAGTGTCTTGAGTTTTCTTGCCATCAATTCCTACGGGGTCAACGCTCTTAGTCAATTAAAGTGGCTGAAGGCTGCTGGCAAGGGCAGACAGTGCGCCAGGAAGCTGATTCGCCCCAGTTTGAGTAGCGGTAATGATGAGGAGCAAAATGTCCTTGGCGGACGGACGAACTAAGATTGTGCCGCCAACGGGTTGGGAGGTGCCTGCGATCGTCAGGGTGCCCGTCCAGTCCATCACCGCTCCCCCACCAGCTTCCGATCGGGGTGGCCCTGGTTGAAATCCTTCACCTCGTTGAAAGACGGCTCTGGCTACCTTAGCTAAACTTTCACTGTTGTCGTAGCCTGCACTCAAACCAATGGGTGTTGTTAAAGGTTGGGATTGGGTTACTACAGCATAGGCCAGGTTGCCGTCTGCTGATTCAATTAAAACCGAGCCAGCCAGAGGACTCACCTTAAAGTCCTTCAATACACCCACCTTAAAGCGACCTGCCGGATCTTGATAGGTTCCTCCCAGAGGCAGAGGCGCAGCGGTAGATGCAGGGGCAGACGGAGGGGCTGGAGTTAAAGAAGGAGAAACCGGTACTGCCGGAATATTGGTTTGGTTTGGCAAGGGTGCAGAAGCCGTAGGAGTGGGAGAAGCCGCTGGAGTCGGGGACGATCGCGCCTGGGGAACAGTGGTCAGTTGCGGAGAAGGAGTCGCGGTTGGAGACGTTCTGCCAGTCGGAGCAGGGGTTTGAGCCACAGCTAACTCAGTGGGTGCGAGCGCAGGGGAAATCGGCCATTGAGCCACAAAACTAGACAATACGATCGCGATCGCACTCAATCCCCCCAACACTACTGTCCATATTCGTCTCACCCTCATCCAACCTCCAAATTGTTTTGTTCTGTGTCCTGTGTCCTTCGTCCTGTGTTCTGTGTCCTGTGCAGGTAATTTTATAACTGACAACTTATACCAATGACCAATCACCAATCACCAATGACATTCACTCTTAACTCTTAACTCTCAACTCTTAACTCTTAACTCCTAACTCTCCCCTATCTGCCAATTATCGCCGGATTCCCGGTATCGTACAGTCCAGCTACACAGCCAATCATCAAGGTTGCTAGAGTGCCTGCCCAAAGAGCCTTCCACCCCAGTTCGCTGATGTCTCGTCGGCGAGAGGGAACCAGGCTGATCATGCCGCCAACAAAAATGCCGACGGAGGCAAAATGGGCAAATCCGCACAGGGCATAACTGACGACCAGCAAGGCTCTCTGGCTGAGAATTCCCTGGCTGGCAAGGACGGCCAATTGCTGAAAAGAGGGAACTTCGGTCAGCAGCAGGCGTTGTCCAATCAGCACAGAGGCTTGCCAGAGCTCCGGCCATTTGAGGGAAACCCCGGTCAGAAAGGTCAAGGGCAGGAATAGAGCACCCGCAATATTTTGCAGAGTGATCACTTGAAAGACTCGCCCGATCGCCTGGAAGAAAGGCAGAGAACTGGAAGCCAGGGAAGCCAGGTTGGTGAAGAACAGGTTGATGATGGCCACTAAGCCCAACACCGCGATTAGTAAAGCCGCGATCGCACCTGCCATCTTCAGCCCATCCAGCGCTCCCACCACAATACTTTCCATGGGGGCCAGGAAAGCCGGAGTTTCCACGGGTTCCAGAGGATCTTCCCGATCTGGGGAGGGGCCAATACGGGAACCGGGCTGGGGCACAGCAGCAGTTTTAGTTGGGGCAGCAGGCACTTCTTCAACG
>JBBIQC010000329.1:3154-5826 GCA_037442585.1 Oscillatoriales cyanobacterium bin_317 | reverse complement strand
CTCCGGAATATCCTTCCGCATGAAGATAAGTGGTTTCTTTCAGCTTCAAAGCACCTTCCAGCGCGATCGCCCGATTCACACCCCGTCCCAGCAAAATGCAATGTTCTGCTGCAACCAACTGCTGAGCTAGATCCTGAATTGTTTTTTCTTGCTCCAGAACTTGCTGCATCAATGCGGGGACTTGTCGCAGGGCTACCAGCAGTTGGGACAAGTTCTCGTCTGTTATGGCTCGCCGTTGAACTGCTAAATCCAGCGTTAAACAGAAAAACACTACCAGTTGAGCTGTAAACGTTTTGGTTGCGGCAACTCCAATCTCTGAACCTGCCAGAGTCAACAGGGTGTGATCAACTTCCTGAGTCAGGGTACTTCCAGGCTGGTTGGTGATCCCCAGCCAGGAGGACTGCTGGATATGCCCCGATTGATCGCGGCGAACTTTTTCTAATCGCAGAGCAGCCAGTGTATCTGCCGTTTCTCCGGATTGAGTGACGGCGATCGTCCGGGTATTAGGAGTCACAGGCCAGGGAGCTTCCTGAAGCTCAGCGGCTGATCGGACTCGAGTTGGCAGCGCGGCTAATTGTTCCAGCCAGTACTGACCTACTAATCCAGCATGACGACTGCTGCCACAAGCCAGGATATGGATTTCGTCCAGATCGTTGTAAAAAGAGGTCGGCAGGTTAAGGCGAATTGGGGAATTTTGGATTTTGGATTTTGGATTTCGGATTTTGGATTGGCCTTCGTCCTTTGTCCCCTGTCCTCTGTCCTCTGCCAGGGACGAATGACCCATGACCACTGACGGTTCGGCCTCCAACTCCTGACCTCTAACCCCCAATCGCCAATCCCTAATCCCCGGCTGCCAATCCCCATGCAAATAAGTTGCCAAACACGTCCTGATCACTGCTGGCTGCTGATAAATTTCCTGCAGCATAAAGTGGGGTTGATTTGAACTCAGTCGGCCTTCCACCCTCTACCTCTCGTTATCCCTGGGCAACTGCGATCGCTCGGATCTCCCCAGACTGTTCAAACAATACGTGGGGCCGCAGCAAGATACGAAATAGCAGGAGCAGGGATTGAAACTCTCCAGGACTATTGCGTCGCTTCCACTGTCCAGGACGACAAAATAGCATTTCAATGAGTTTTCGATGTTGCTCCAAAGTAACTCGCTCAAACTGTACTCGCACTCGGGGAAACTCATCCTGTACCCCAAGCCAGGATCCGGTTCCGGCCAGAGTAAGATTTTCTTCTAACAAGTGCAGCTTCACTGGCATGGGTTCAGTCGTGTCCAGCATTGGAGGGGGCTGTGTCAAAACCACTTCTGCGCCTTCCTCGGAAATCATAGTGGTGATGCCCCAATAGTTGCGAGGTGTTAAATCAGATGCCCAGGATAGGGGAAAGGAAAGCTGAACCGTGCGCCGTAAATCAAACCATTCGTTGAGAGCTGGCCGGGGAACATCGAGCAAAATCAGCAGGGCAATCCCCAACATGATCAGGTTATACCCACTCCAGAGCCAACCAATTCCCAACCCTTTGATGGATTCAGCCCGTTCTACCGCTTCGACATGATCCAGAGTAGCCGCAGCCCAGTTGCCCTTCACCATACATAAACCGATGTTGCGCCAGAGACTAATCGCAGTGACGATAAAAAATCCCATTAGGGGCAAACCCAGGTGCCAATTAAACGAATAGCGATCGCTGGCGGTTCCTTTGGGAGTAACCTGAAACCCTTTGGAGAAAGGATTTAGCATCACTTTAATCACGGTACAGGCCAAGGGAATGGCTAATACCAGCGAATAAATATCCGACAGTAGTGCTGAGCGAGACCGAAAGTTTAACCACGAGAAAACGCTCAGTTGCATGACATAGTAGGGCAGGAAGAAATAAATCAATTCGGCTCCGGTAGCCCGCACAGGAATTACTCCTAAGAAGGAATAGGCTAATGGAATGAGCAAATAGCCAACTCTAGAAATGCTGGTAAACCAGTGTAGTAGTCCTTCTAAATGAGCCAACCGCTGAACAAAAGTCAGCCCCTGGATAGTCAGCGGATTGCTATCGATAAAAAAGGCTTGCAGCGTTCCCCGTGCCCATCGCAGACGTTGAGTCGCATGGGCTGCCATATTATCAGCCGCCAGACCTGCACTCAGTTTTTCATCCAGATAAATGACCTTATATCCCTGAGCAGAGAGCCGAATTCCAGTGAAATAGTCTTCGCTGATGGAATCGGTCACGAACCCCCCTGCTGCTTCTAGAGCACTCCGTCGAACCAGAAAGGAGGTACCTGCACAAATGACACTCCCAGCAGCATCTCGGATGGGTTGAATTTGGCGGTAAAAGACTTCCTCTTCGGAGGTGAGTACATTTTCTAATCCCAAATTGCGGGCGATCGGATCCGGGTTGTAAAAGCTCTGAGGAGTTTGTACCAGCGCCACCTGTTCATCTTGAAAAAAGCCAACCGTGCGAGTGAGAAAGTTACGAGTGGGCACAAAGTCGGCATCAAAAACGACAATCAACTCGCCAGTAGTGTGGGCGATCGCATGATTCAGATTGCCAGCTTTCGCATACTGATTATCCGGTCGCGTTATATAGTCACAACCAAGATCGGCTGTCATTTTGCGGATCTCCGGACGGTGAGTGTCATCTAACAGGTAGATGCGTTTGTTGCTGTAGTCCATCGCCTG
>JBBIQC010000329.1:0-3142 GCA_037442585.1 Oscillatoriales cyanobacterium bin_317 | reverse complement strand
CAAAATAAAATCTGGCTCGTTGTAAGTAGGGATCAATACATCTACCGTAGGGGTAAAGGTGCCCTCTAGAACAGCAATGGATTGAACGTTGGCTTCATGATGACGATCGCGAACCCACAACATGAGAAACAACTGGATGGTGCTACTGGTGAGCATCAGCATTTCCAGCCAGAATAATCCCAGACTAAAAACCCCATTTTCTGGATTGGAAAGGTTCAAGGTTGTCAGCGATCGCCACAGCACATACCGAACCGTCAAAATTAACAGGATCCCAACCACGATCGTTCGGGCAAGATGGCGGGGCTGAGGAGACCACTTCATGATCACCAAGGCCACCAGGAACAGAAAGACTGTAGGAGCCAGTAGATAATGCCCGGTGACCATTGGCACTTCTAACCACATTGGCGGATACTTTTGCAGCAAGTTTAGTTGAGTAAAAATCCGATGAATGGTTCCCTCACCGGCAAACCAGGCTACACAGATCCCCGCTGCCAACCCCACAATTCCTAGCATCACTAAGGTTGCTAAATGAGGCTGTAGTATCGTTCTTTTAGAGACTTTTGGAGTCCGACGCTCAATCCGAGAAATCGTCATTGTTATGTTTCTCCACCATCTGCCATACACAATCTAGATTGTGACCCATTCTTTAGTACGAGCAAGGGACAGGTTGGGATCTGTCTTATGTATGTGGGCAAAGAAAATTACTTCACTACTCCTCAACTGGCTCTGCTAAACGTGGCAAGGTAATGACATAGCGATATCCTGATTCAGGGGTACCCTGCATCGTAATTTTGCCTCCGTGAAACTCAGCTAATTGCTGGCTAAGCAGTAGCCCTAGATTTTTCCGAAGGGGCTCATGTAGCATTGCTTCTTCAGTGCTGGAAGTACTGAGCTTCGTAGCGCTATAGGTTTCATCGACCAGGCCAACACTTGCTTGCAAGTATTGATTTGCAAGTTCCTCCTGCTTCATCACGGTAGCAGCGGTTCCCACCAGGGCTGCCGAATTATAGATTTCGGAGTAGGGAAGTCCTTCTCCTAACCAGGGGTGCGATACCCAAATGGATAGATTTAAGCTGTTTTCTCGACGGGAAACATGCAGCCGCACAATACTACCCGCTGTTGAAGTTTGAATCACGCTAAACACCAGGTGATAAAGCATTTGCCGCACTTTATCTTTATCAATTAGCCAGATCCGCCGCCCCGGTTCAACGGTTAAACGAATTTGCTGTTCTCGGCGCTGGGCTGCCTGCTCTAAGCTTGAAATTGCTTGCTGACAAAGCATTTCAATGTCTACAGAGCTAAGATTCAAGCTCTGCTGATCGTCCTTTACTTCAGATAAATGAACAATTTCATTCATCAAAGACAGGAGGTATTGCCCACTGTTATGGATGATGTTGAGATATTCCTTCTGTTTACTGGTTAATGGCCCGTAAATTTCTCGGAGCAGAACACTAGCCATCCCCATCACTGAAGTTAAAGGAGTTCGTAATTCCTGAGTTAAATGTCCCAGTAAATCTACCCTGGTTTGGTCAATGGATGGCAAACAAATAACATTGGGTACTGCAGCAGGAGTGGGTTCTGGTAGGGAAGCGATCGGCTCTGCTGGTTGAGAACGCTGCTGTTCAAATTCGCTCATGCACCAGCGAGCCATTAATTGTAAAAAGGCAATGTCTCGCGTACCAAATTTGCGCGGAGTAACATCCAGAACAGCCAGGGTGCCAATGCAAAAATCCGTAGATGTAATTAAAGGAACACCCAGATAAGCCCGGATGCCGTATTGATAGACCAGGGGACTACTGGCGAAAGCTGGATGAGCCAGGGTGTCTTCAATAATTAAGGTTTGCTGGCTATCCACCACGTAGGTGCAAAAAGAATCCAATCGGGGCAACTGACGAGAGGTTGCCAGGGCATTCATTAATCCCAGAGTCGATAGGCCAACCGCTGATTTAAATCGCTGGCGATCGCTCTCCATCACTCCCAAAATACAGATCGGTATTTCTAAAGCTTGAGTGGCAGTTTGGGTAGCTTCTTCAAACACTGGGATACTCTCCATTTGCAGTAGCCCAAGGTCTGTAATGGTGCTCATGCGCTGCTCCTCTCGTGCTGCAGCGGTCAAACCATCTAAGCGACAAAATAACCGATTTTCGTAACTGATCATACCGACCCATAACCCCCGTTTTATCTTCCACCAGAATTCCCGCCCAACTCTTGCAATGAACGGCAATAAGACAGGGGAGAATACGGAATTTTGCAGGCTGGAATTCAGAAAAACAGGAAGATTTACGGAACCCGGTAATTAAAGTTAGAGAAAATCTTGCACCCCTCTAAAATCCAAAATCTAGAACCCAAAATTTTTTATCCCCAGGCTGGATGAGCCATCAGAGAGGCCATTACCCGTACTCCTCGTAACTGATTTGAAAGCGGCAAGTGGCCTCTAGGAGCGGTCAGGTTCCAGGTAAATTCCTGGGGATAGCGTGTCCAATTATTACCATCTTTCCAACCAATTTTGGGCCAGAGTTTGTCCCAATTCTTGCCAACGCTTAACCAAATTTCTCGCTGCACCGAGAAGCCAAAAAGCCCTTCAGAATGAACCAGCCAGAGAGCATTAATGGTTTGTAAATCAGTGACGGGAAATTGATCGACCTCAGTAAAGTAAATCCATTTTCGCTGAATGGCTTGTGGCCCTGCCAACTCACACAGCTTCTGTAGAGTAAGTTGATCGGCTGCTTGAAAGTCTTGTTTAACGAGGAGTTGTTGCAAAGGGCGGTAGTCGATCGCAGCCTGCGATCGCAATGGCACTACTCCATCTGGAAAATGAGTCTGCAAAAACTCAGCCGAGTCTGGTGTATCAGCCGCCAACAGGCTTTGATAGGCTAACCCAGCAACCAGATTCGGTTTAAGAGGGCTGGCAGAGGAATTGGAGGGTGAGTCTGCTAAACCCTGTAACGCTGATTTTTGCTCTAATAAAAACTGCCTCAATACGGCCAATCCTACCTCCTCCTTGGTGGCCAACTCTTTCACCTGTTGCAGTTGATTCTTCTCAGAGGCTGACTTAAGAGTGGTTAACAGATCATCTAAATTCGCGGCACCGGATTCAGGCATAGAAGAAGCGGAATGGGTAGAAAAACTATTCATCTATAAG
>JBBIQC010000328.1:0-5828 GCA_037442585.1 Oscillatoriales cyanobacterium bin_317 | reverse complement strand
CAGGCATCGCCTTTACCAACGTCAACACCACTGAAATTCGGAATAACACGATTCAAACCACAGGTGGGGCAGGAATCCTGGGCAACGGCGGCACCCGGACTACTCTCACCCGTAACCAGATCACCGCTGCCCAGGATCAGGGGATTTACCTGCAAAATGTGGGCACTGCCACTGTCACAGACAACAGCGTGGCTAACACCCGTGCAGGCACGACCACCATTAGTAATCCCATTACGGGTGACATCACCATTGGTTCCATCACCATTCCCAATCCCGGTAGTATCATTCCCTTACCCAGTGGTCAGGGCATTGTGATTGCCACCACGAACGGAGATGCCACCATTGCCCGTAATACTGTCACAGGTACCGGGACTCAGGGAATTGTGCTGCTGAATGCCAGAGGCAATGCCGCCATTACCGATAACAATGTTGCTAATACGATCGGGAATGATTTCACCGTCAACGTCCCGACGATCGGCAATGTGACGGTCACAACGGGGCAGGGGATTGTAGCTTCCGGTATCACAGGGAATCTGGAGGTCAGCCGCAACACGGTTAACGCTGTTCGAGGACAGGGCATCAGCGTGGCTGGAGTCACAAATGGAACAACCACAGTGGCCAACAACACAGTTCGTAACACTGCCGATCAGGGCATGGTGGTGGCTGGCACATCGGGTACAACAACGATCGCCAACAACCAGATCAGCGATGTCACTACCCGCAACATCAATATCACCAACCCTACGGGCATCGGCCCTGCGATACTAATTCTTCCTACCGGACAGGGGTTGCTGTTGCTCAATTCAATCGGCACCGTCAACGTGACTGGCAATACAATTGAGCGCGTGAATGGTACTCAGTCATCCACTCCTCCCGCGCCCGACAGCGGTCAGGGGATTGCGATCGCTAACTTTGCCGGACAGGTTGATCTGAATCTGACGAGTAACCAGATTCGCAGCAACTTTAACGATGGCATTTTGATTGGTCTGGCTGGACGACCGAGTGGCACCACTACCGCAGCGACTGCGAATGTCACGATTACTGGCAACACGATCGAAAATAATGGTGGAGCGACTCCGGTACGAGGGGATGGCATTGCGATCGGCTTAGAGCAAGATGCTGTTGTCAATAATCTGCTAATTGAGAACAACACGATTCGCAACAACGGCGATGAAGGGATCGACATTCGTTTGGGATTACAGGCTGTTCCCCTGGTGAACCCCACCACGGCTCGTTTGACTGGCACGATTCGCAATAACACGATCAGTGGCAATGGACAAAACGGCATTCAAGTTCAAGCCAACGGCGGCACTACGGCCAATGTGGCGATCGTCAGTAACAACTCCAGTCTCAATGGACAGCGGGGGGTATGGGTCACAACAACAAACATCCCCCTGATTGGAAATCCACAAATTTCTGCTGACATCCGGTTGAATACGCTAAATACGACGGGTGTGAACAGAGGGTTTGAGGTGTCAACCACCGGAGCCGCAGGTGGGTCGAGCGGAAATCAAACGATTTGCGCAAATATCACTGGCAATATCAGTAACTCACTGAATAATCTCATTTTTAACAATGTGACGGTTCCAACCAATACACTTACCATCGTCAATCTGCCAAACGTTTCTCTCAATAACTCCTTAGCAGGATTAATAACTGGAGGTATCCCACTCCCGACGAATGTACCAACCTGCCCCTAGCCGAATGAACTGAATCTATGGAAAGAAAAGCGTGCCACCAACAGTTGAAAAACTGCTACCTTTTTGCCAGTGTGGTTGTGGGCAGTTGGGTGACTTGCCCTTTAACAGAGGTATATTGCTGAGGTGGCTGAGATTGGGAAGTGACTGCGATCGGAACTTCTCCAGTACTGGCGTTAATTTCCCCATATTTCAAATAAATACGTGGGCAATTCACTTGTTGATTGTTTTCAAGTCTGCACTGACCTGCTGCTTGAGTGAGCACAGCATTGGTTAAGGAGAAGATTTCAATAGGGGAATTGGTATCTCCTAAAAAATGAGTAACTTTAATGTTGTAACGTTTCTGCTTTGTAGCCATATCGTTATCTTCAAAATAAAGCACTTTATTTTTAGTATCTAACCCGGCTGTGAAGAGAGCATCCTGGCTAAGATCCATAGTTTCAACTTCAAAAATATAGCCACCAATACGATTTTGTCGATCGACTTGCTGATCAACGGCAAATACCAACTTTGGAGATTTGGTACTAAATTGGTTAGTCGTAAAGGACAGCTTTACCTGATCTTCCTGTCCCTGAATTGTCATTCTTGAAACCTTTCCCGACGAAGGTTGAATTCCTTCAGCCGCTGCGATAAATCCTGGCCCTGTAATCACTACATTGCCTCCTTCTGGTGCTCCTGTTCCAGTAGTAATCTGATTAGTCCAGGGTACCTGAATATCCGAAATGGTGATGTGATAGGGAGTATTTTGGCGATAAGGAACCTGATAGGTTGGTGGTGTTCTTTTTCCCTGCCCTCCCTTATACGGTTTAGTAACAGCTTCTTGAATTGCCTGATTGCGATCGCCAGTCACAGTTAGCTTTCCCTGACCAATTAGAGAAATCCCCAGAGCAGAATTTGTTTGGCAAAATGGACAACTGAAAGGGGGATTTTGTGCTTTAAATAGCAATGGGTTGGTACGAGAAGATAGGGAGGTTAATTCTAGATTCTGGCTGCTGCGATCGCCAGAATACACCTCATTCATTGGAGTTTTATAGCGCCAGGTATTTTTATTGAGATCAAATTCAACGGTTTGAACGGTGTGGGGAAAGTTGCTGTCATACACCCGCACCAGCATTTTCCCTTGCCCAAGATCTTCAACTGCAAATGGCGTTAACACATAGCCTGCGGTTAGAAATAGATTACCCAGATGATCTCGCTCCAATTGATAAAGTCCCAGCGTAAAACCCCGTTGATTTTGTAATCCATTTTTCAGAATGGCTAAAATCTCTGATGGGCTTTTCTGGCGAATTTCTCGATTTTGATTGGTGATTTCATCGACTCTTTGCAGCGTTGTATAACGAGCAATCAAATGGCTCCAGGCTGGAGTGAGAGCTGCAGCGCTCAATCGTTTTGCATCCTGGTGATCAATCTGATGACTGGTTAACCAGTGTTGGGACTGTTGCAAGGTGTTCTGCATTTCAGGCGTATTTTCAGTAAACAGCAGGCTGGCAACTCCCAATCCTTCACTGTGCCCATCTTGCTGCAAAAGCTTTGACTGCTGGTTGAGCCACGTTTGCGCGATCGCCTTGGGAATACAAGGAACCTGGCTATAGTCGTCGCTGCGGTTATAGCAAATATTATCTGATCCAAAGAAATCGATTAAGTCATAAACGCTGAGGGCATTCTTGGTCGCGACAGGATACTTGCCACTAGAGTAGTTCTCCAAACCGAAGTCTTGAATTTTTGGGTAAAATCCCTTCAGATCTGCGACGGTGTTGGTTGCTGTAGGAGACAGAAACTCCGTAGTCACCCAGCCACCTGCCGATAACTTTGCCCAGAGTTGGCCATTGCGATCGCGTTGCTCTTCCACAACCGAAACCACCGTTCCATTGGGCAGGCTATTCAGAATCGGGAAACTTGCCCCGGCTCCCTGGCGAACGTTCAACCCCGTGTACTGAGGGGGAAGATCGATAAAATACAGGTTTTCTGTATAGGAAGTCGGTTGACTGACGGGAGTAATTCCCAAGGCGGTTGAGGTTTGGGGGCCAACAATTCCGTCTACCTGTAAACCATGCTGGTGCTGAAAATTACGTACAGCCTGTTGCGTTTGATGGCCAAAAATCCCATCTACCGGAATGCTCAATCGGCGTTGCAACTCAGCAACCTGAGCACCTCGATCGCCACATCGTAAAGCCGCATAAATGGCTGAAGTCTCTCCCCCTAACACCGACAGCACTGCAACCAGACCCGCACAACAAAGCCAGATTGAGCGCCAGACAGGAAACGTTTTGCCGGGTCGATCGCCGAATCCTCTTAAACCAACGGCAGGAGAAGACTCGTCACAGGCACTTGCGTAGTGAAGCCATGCCAGCGTTTCCATAGGAATTTTTAACGGGGAACAGCAAAAAATGCAATCATCATAGGTGACTGGGGCCAATTGGGAACAAATGATGTGACAGTTTTGGGGGGATATAGATAGGCTTATTGCTTGTTCTTGCCACAGTAGTAATGAGTTTGGGAATTTTTGGAGGCAATGATGCGACTCACAGTTGAGTGTCAACTTGCATTTAAGACGGAGACCCCTACCCCTGCCATTTTCATGCTGCGACCTCGGAGTGGCTATGGGCAGTGGGTCATGCGAGAAGAGTATCTACTGGAACCGAGTGTCCCAGTAGTGGAATACACCGATAGTTACGGGAATCTGTGCCAACGACTGGTAGTGCCGACTGGGGAATTTAAAATCTACACTTCGGCTACGGCGGATGCAGCGGATGAAATTGATTTGGCTCCGGGAGCACCCTTTGTTCCAGCAGAAAAGTTACCAGAATCCGTGATTCAGTTTCTGCTGCCCAGTCGCTACTGTCAATCTGATCTGGTGGGCGATCGTGCTTTAGAGATCGTGGGTGATGCGCTGCCCGGTTATGACCAGGTGGAAACAATTCGCCGCTGGATTCATGACAATATTGAGTACCGCTATGGCACCAGTGATGCTTCAACTTCGGCGGTAGATACGATCGAGCAACAGGTTGGGGTTTGCCGCGATTTTGCCCATCTAGGAATTTCCCTCTGCCGTAGTCTCAATATTCCGGCCCGGATGGTCGTCGGCTATCTGTATCAACTCGATCCCATGGATCTCCACGCCTGGTTTGAAGCCTATGTGGGCGATCGCTGGTATACCTTTGATGCCACTCAAGACAAACCGCGGGGCAACCGGATTGCGATCGCCTATGGCCGGGATGCGGCTGATGTCGCCCTATCCACCCAATTCGGCCCCATGCAATTACTGGAAATGAAAGTAGGGGTCGATGCGGTCAAATAGATGAGAATGTCATTAGTCATTTGTCCTTTGTAAACACCTGCTCCCCAATGAGCAATGACCAATGACTAATGACGATTCTTCTGCCTTTCTACTTCGGCAACTTACCAACAATCTGGTTCTTAATTTCGTCTATTTCTTGCGCTAACTCCTGGCGGTTAGAAGCTCGCAGTAAATAGCGGTAGACAAACCAGATGCTATATCCGAAGCCAATTAGCTGTAACGAGGGAGCCAGTAAGGGGATATCATCCACGGCATCCAGCAGGGCCAGAGTCATCTTCACTGCAATAATGCCACCGAAGATTAGCCCTAAGGTGACGAGAGGCCGTTTGTATTCGCCAAAGAAGTCTCCCAGATATTCGGGCAAGCCGGACAGAAAATTGTAAATACGTTCTCCAATCTGCCGCAATTGCTCACTGGTCTGGTTGGTCTGGTTTGTGGGAGGCAACAGCAGCGGTTCACTACTGTTACCCGTGGCTGTTGACTGCGGCTCTGCAAAGTCGGTAGAGCTAGTCTTAGGAGTTTCGGTATCTTTAACTTCAGGATTCATAGTCATAACCTGGGAGTAACAATCTGAGCAACGCTGGTAAGCAAAATATGAGCCAGCAATCAGAACCTAGAGTAGTAACGAGACTATTCTGGTCAACCTTGTGATGCCTAACAACAACCTTGGGATAGGTATTAGGTCAGATAGATATGTACCCTATCTGAACCCAGATGTAAATGGTTGCTGTGACGCTATAAGAAATCTGCAAGTTGTTAGGGCAGGTCTAAACCAAGCCCAGCTAGAGAACGGTCGTTTTCCGATCAGAGAAACTACGGTTCTGGACTTGGAC
>JBBIQC010000327.1:4402-5863 GCA_037442585.1 Oscillatoriales cyanobacterium bin_317 | reverse complement strand
CAATCCCCACAGATGTAGATGGAGGCCGAGGGTTTCAGCAACGGTTTGAAGGCCGCGATCGCATCATCCAACCACAGGGTATAGGCCTCGATCGTCTGCCGAGAAAACTTTTGACCATGAAAATCTTTGGTCAGGTTATAAGGCGGATCAAGAAACAGTAAATCGGCAAATCCTGTTGGTAAGCGATTTGCCCACTCTAAACAATCTCCCCAAATGACTCCCTGTGGCGGTTGAGACAGCGGGTGTTCTGGCAGAGAGTGAAGCAGGCGATCGCGTAACCGTATGCGATCGTCCACCGTCAATTCCAGAGTACGGTTCATTGGAGCGCGAACAGCCATAGGGGAGAGGGGAGACTGAGTTAGAGATAGGGAGCAACCATAGCCTCAACCTTGGGCTTGGGCAGCGCACCTTCACTAGATTCAACCACAGTTCCGTTCTGGAATAGCCTTAAGGCTGGAACTCCCTCTACTTTGTATTCCTTCACTGCCTCTGGATTAGGATCCACTTCCATCTTGACAACTTTGAGGCGATCGGCGTAAGCAGTGGCTAAATGATTCATGACGGGGGTCATGAGGCGGCAGGGACCACACCAGGGTGCCCAGAAGTACACCAGCACAGGCTGTGATGCTTTCAAAACCTCCGTTTCAAACTCCGCATCTGAAATAACGAGGACGCTACTCATATTGATCTCCCATCCCAAACTACGTCTGCAATCAAATTTTACGTTTATAGAGACGTTCCGCCGGAACGTCTCTACTATTACCCATGTAGTGGTGGCTTAAAGCTGATCCAGCTTCTTCTTCAAGTCTTCCAATTCCGCATCCACTGCTTCTGTCGAGGCTTTAGAAGGAGTTTCAGTGCTGGCTGTACCCGGTAATTGCGCTTGATTTTGGGGAGTTCCACCCAGAAGTTGAGCTTTCATCGCTGCCAGTTCGTCATCCACATCACCCCCCGATTCCAGCATGGCAAACTGAGCCTCTAAGCTGCTGCCTGCCAATTCAGCCGATGCCTGAGATCGAGCTTCCATCTGCAACACCTTTTCTTCCATGCGGTCAAAGGCGGCCATCGCACTGCCCGTACTCATATTGCCAACTACCCGTTGCAACTGCTCGTTAGCTTTGGCAGCACTGGCCCGCGCCTTGAGCATATCTTTCTTAGTCTTCGCCTCAGAAATTTTGCCCTCCAACGCAATCAGGTTACGTTTCAGGGTATCAACCATTGTATTTTGTTGTTCCAGTTGGGTTTGCAAAGCTGCTGCCGTCTCGGAATGAGTCTTTTTGCGAACCAGGGCTTCCCGTGCGAGATTCTCATCGCCTTTCTGCAAGGCCAGTTGTGCCCGTTGCTGCCAGTTGTTCGCTTCGGTCTGGGCCTGGTTGTATTGTTGCTGGGTGCGCTTCTGGCTGGCGATCGCGCTGGCTACGGCCTGACGCATTTGCACCAGGTCTTCCTGCATGTCAATAA
>JBBIQC010000327.1:0-4392 GCA_037442585.1 Oscillatoriales cyanobacterium bin_317 | reverse complement strand
GGTCTTCAGCCTTACTAACCAGATCATTGAGGTTAGCTCGGACAACCCGACTCACACGGTCAAACAATCCCATGACTCGCTTTCCTTAATTTCAAAGACGCATTATGTCCAGTTTAGAAACTTCAGGGTGCGATCGCCCAATTTCAGAAAATTTTTTTAGGCAGGTCAGAAGCCAGGAAGCGGCAGTAGCTCCGATTAGTACTACTCAGTTTTGTAAGCTTGCGGCCACTTCTAGCTTGGGACGCAATTGCTCAATGTAATCTGGCCAACCAATAAGAATCGATTGCGTATGAGCCAAAGTCTCAGGGTCGATCGCATCTGGAGAAAACCGAATCGGTTCTCCTTCCAGACTGCAACAGGTTAAACCTGCCGCTTGTGCCAGAGCCAATGGCCCCGTTGTATCCCACAGTTTCACCCGTCCGTTGAAGTAGAGATAGAGTCCGGCCCGTCCACATACGACTTCCATCACTTTCAGCCCAAAGCTACCGATCGAAGAAAATTGCACTCCCGGAATTTGTTGAGCGATCGCGGCTCCGTAACGGGTCTGGTCGCGATGCCCAATCACAATCGGACAGAATTCTGGTGAGGGAGGAGCAGGTTGAATGATGGATAGGGCTTCAGGTGGCCGATCGCCCACGCTTTCAAATACTCCCCAATCTAGACCACCAAAATACATCCGATCTTGGGTAGGGGCATAAATCCACCCTGCCGTGGGTTGATACTTCTCCAGTAAGCCAACCATTACAGCATAATTCCGCTTGCCCCAGATAAAGTCTTCTGTGCCATCCAGCGGATCAATACACCACAGGCGGGAGTAGCCATCATAACTGCTGACGCGATCGACTATCTTCCTCAGTAATCACACCATCTGCTGGAAACAGGTTGGAAAAAGCCACTGAAAGCTGTCGATCTAATACCGCATCAATGTTTGTCACATAGTCTTCAGGCCCCTTTTCCACAATTTCAAAGGGGGCGGCGGCCATCTGCTCTGCCTGTAAACCACACTGACGAACAATCTGTTGAATCTGCCGAGCTAATTCTGGAGTAATCCGTTCCATGCCCCTTAGCTTATTACAAAGAGGACAGATTTATCTGTTGTGCTTTCAGGAAATCCAAGCATCTAGATAAACCTGTCCTCTTGAGGATGCTGAACCAAAAAACGGACTAACCAGGGTGGGGTTAGCCCGCTAGTTTGGGAACGCGTGGGAAGACTACTTTTGCACCACCAGCTTAACGTTAGCGTTTTGCAAACCAGGGCGCTTAACTTCAGCCAGAGTCTTGTTCACAGCGTACTTCTGGTTGATGGAGTTAATCAGTTCGGTTTGGTTGTGGCGCTTAGCAACACCCCACAGGTCAGCAATCAGGTCAAAGGAGCCATCTGCGTTACGAGACCAGCCGAGATCGTATTCGCCTTCCAGAACAGCAACAATGTCAGCACGAACACGTTGGCCATTGTAGCCACGAACATCAGCTTCGGTCTTCACACTGATGCCCAGATCACGCAGAGAAGACTTCAGGATTTCAGCGTCAGTGATCTTGGTGCGCAGAGTGCTAAAGTGAGACATTTGGGTTTCCTCCTGATAGAGAGTTGAGAACAACGTTTTGAAGTTAGTTGCCAATAACAGTTTGCTATCGGCTTTTTTTGTGAGACTGCTAGCAGCATGCTAGCCTTTCATCCTGTTGGGAGCAGGAGAAAGCCTTTAGAATTCGAGTCGCTGATATTCAGCAACCGAAGACGCAGCGGGTCTTGCCCGTTGACGTGCCCAATCGCGCAGGGCTGCCACTTGTTCACTCATGGTCTTGGACAAAGGCTGAGTTGCCTTGACCGCTGCAATAATATCGAGTTGGGTAAATTCCCGGTCTTGAGCGAAGGCATCATACATGGCTGCCACCAATGCCTGCTCAATTTCTGCACCAGAGAATCCATCACTTACATTTGCCAACTGATCGAGGTCGAACCGGGAGGTATCCCGCTTGCGCTTCGACAGATGGATACGGAAAATATCTTGCCGCTCTTCCGCATTTGGCAAATCGACAAAGAATAACTCGTCAAATCGTCCTTTCCGTAGGAATTCTCCTGGCAACCGTTCGACTCGGTTCGCAGTCGCCATCACAAATACGGGAGAAGTTTTTTCTTGCATCCAGGTCAGGAATGAACCAAAGATCCGGCTGGACGTTCCACCATCGGAGTCCGCTGAGCCGGCACTGCCAGCAAAGGCTTTGTCCAACTCATCAATGAAGAGAATGGCTGGGGAGATGGATTCAGCCGTCTTCAGGGCGTTGCGGAGATTAGCTTCAGAGCGACCGACCATAGACCCGTCATACACCCGGCCCATATCCAACCGCAGCAAGGGCAAGCCCCACAGTCGAGACGTGGTTTTGGCAATCAGAGACTTACCACATCCAGGGACACCCAGAATTAGCATCCCTTTGGGTTGGGGTAAGCCATATTCTCTGGCCCGTTCGGTGAAAGCATTAGAGCGTTGCCGCAGCCACCGCTTTAACTCTTCCAGTCCACCCACTGAATCTATGGTTTCGTCCTCTTCGATGTATTCGAGGATGCCATTGCGCCGGATGAGCTGTTTCTTTTCCGATAGAACGATATCTACTTCTGCTTCGGTCAGCCGACCCGCGGTAACCTGAGCCTTACGATAAACCTTTTCTGCTTCATCTCGCGTTAACCCCAGAGCCGCTTTTAGCAACTTTTCACGGGTTTCTGTGGTAATTCGACGACTGCGGTTCAGATCAAGCTGCTGAGATAGAACCTGATTCAGTTCTGACATGTCAGGCATAGCAAAGTCGATGACAGCAACGTCCTTTTCCAGTTCAATCGGCACCTGCTGCACCGGAGACATCATAATGATTGCCTTCTGGGTGCCTCTGAAGCTGGCGATCGCGTCCCGCAACCACCGAGTCACAGCTGGGGAGTCCACAAAGGGGTGCAAATCTTTGAACACAAACAGCCCTGGATCCCGCTGACGAGTTACCCATTCAATCGCGGCCTCTGGGGAGACGGTATTGTGCTGAGTAACATTTCTGGGTTGACCGTACTCAACAATTCCGTGGGTCACAGTCCAGATAAACATACGTCGCTGGGGCTTACCTTGTTGGGCGATCGCCGCAATGGCTTGCTCAGCCCGCTCTTCCTCAGAGGTAACCAGATAGATCAGAGGATACTGAGCCTGAATTAAAATGCTGAGTTCTTCTTGCATAACACCAACCCAACTAAAGTAATCGCAGATGCCAACCTAACTAAGTTGCCAGGTTATTCATCTCAGTAACGCAACTAACAAAGAGAGACTCAGAAACTAAATCAAACTAAACCGCTAGCAGGGAACGAGTTCCCCTTCACCCTGTGAGTCAGCACCGACTGGTCTTGATTCGACAGGTAGACTTTCTTCAATCAGAACACTCGATTGAGTGCCCAGGGTAACCATTTCACCATCCCGAAGAACTACATGAGCCGAACAATTTGGACAACTGTATACCCGATGAACTTGACCATGAGACTCTTCATATTGATCGACAATCTCAGGGTGAGCCAGGTAAAACCCGATTGCTCGCTGAGTAATATCTGTCATCGTCTCAGAATCGATCGCCGCCCTTATCTTCAGCTGTTTATGCAGATCTTGTGGCAGGTACAGCGTTACTTTTTGCTTGTCTTCCTTTAACTTGTCTTGCATATCACTCTCAGTCTGTGTACCCGGGTATGGATTACAGCATATCCACCCCCTCTTAAGCTGTCAAGACAGTTAACCGTCTTACCGTCAATATTGTTACTTTTGTTTACATTTCGTCTTCTGGCATTCCTACGCAATATCTGGTGGAAGCCCAGGAGAAGTGGTCTGATGCCGCAGTTGGGTCTGAATGAGAGTCTGTAAATCGGCTCGCTGAATTTCTGTACCGACGCTAGTGTTACCAGGAACTTCAAAAAAGATTACGCTGTCTACTGTATCCATTGCTGCCATTTGGAACAGAATGTGCGTTACTGGAAGAGGGAGCGCAATCATTTGAGGGTCTTGCATCGGGTAAGGGCCACTGGATACATCCTTAAGGGTGGGGTAGGCGTAAATAATCTGCTTTTGTATATCAGGGTGCGCTTCGTGACTTAATAGCGTGACGGCCCAACTCCCGTCCAGGGTTTGTGCAACGTAATATTGCAAATGGCGCAGGCGTCCTGCTAGTTCTTTCAATACAGGTGCGATCGCCGCTACCAGCATCGGAGTTGTACCATCCTGGGGTGCGTGATCTATCAGGTCTTGAATTTGGGCATCTAAACTCATGGCGATCGTCCATCTTGGTATTACAAGTCTGCTACTTCTAAACCAAGTCCAGCGAGAGAACGGTCGTTTTCCCATCAGAGAAACTCCGGTTCTGGGCTTGGACAAGGTT
>JBBIQC010000326.1:0-5872 GCA_037442585.1 Oscillatoriales cyanobacterium bin_317 | reverse complement strand
GACGAGGCCCCACTAAACTCATTTCGCCTCTCAGAACATTCAATAACTGGGGTAACTCATCCAGACTATACCGCCGGATCCAGCGACCCAAAGCCGTAATTCGAGGATCATCTTTGAGCTTGTGCAGTCCTTCCTGGGATCCCATCACCTGATGATGCAATTGTTCTGCACCAATATCCATCGTGCGATACTTGATGATTTTGAACAGTTTACCCCGCTCTCCCACCCGCCATTGATAGAAGAAAATTGGCCCTGGTGAGAACCAGGTAATGAGCAGAGCAACCCAGACCATGACTGGACTCAGAAGAACCAGCAGTAGTGCCGCAATCAGCCAATCAAAAAGGCGTTTGAGTCGCCAGTTGAAGGGATGCTGCTTCTGGGGCAGTTGAGCCGTAGCCGGCAACCGTACATAGGCCACCTTATTCGCTTTGTGACAGGCATCAGCCCAGGTCTTTAAATTCATTTCGCCCAGACTCAGATCCAGCTTCACCAATTTAACGGGCGATCGCTGCAAACAATCCGTCAACCAGTCCGGACGGCTACAGGGAGGTAAGTTCCAACTGCCATGTCGATCGCTAGCAAAACGGACGATTAATTTCCGTTGTCGCCAGAGTAAGCTGTAGTTCACGAAGTTACTCACTGAAGTAGGAAGAGATTTTGGTAATACCTTGAGAGAATGAGAGGAGTGGTTCATAGAATACCTCGTTGAACCCAGGATGGGTAATGACAAGAAACAGGAAAATCACGACAAGCGTTAACCTGATTTCTGGATTAACAGAGTCTTAACCGCATCAACTTACAACAGATTATCGATCAACTTGGCAATTAGGATTGATTTACTGAGCGATCGCGTTTTGATCGCTGGGTTTCTTGGCCGCGAATCTGATAATTCGCGCCATTGGCAACCACCCCGATGACATTTAACTGGTTGAGCATGGTAGTGGCCTGGGTCAGTTCAGAGCGGGTCACGCGATCGAGCCGTCCCACCATTACCGCACCGCTACAGCAAGAAGCCACCAACATAGCATCTACCATGCCTAAAACAGGTGGCACATCCAGCAATACCAGATCATAAATTTGCTCAAACGTGGTGATCACATCTCGCAACCGTTGAGAACTCAATAATTTAGCTGGATCTGCCGGACTTGGCCCAGCAGTGATCACAGAAATATTATTACGCAGCTTAGAATCCTGCATTCCAATGTGGGTCGGAATCGGAGCATCGCTGGCCAGTAAAGTAGACAGTCCCTGATCATTGGGTAGATTGAGTAATTCATGCAGGCTGGGACGGCGCAAATCGGCATCAATTAGCAGCACTCGTTGATGCAACCGGGCGGCACTAATTGCCAGACCCAGGACCAGCGTAGATTTCCCTTCTCCTGCTAAGGCAGATGTCACCATGATGGATTTCAACGGATTCGCCGCAGTGCTCAAAAGTTGCAGATTTTGATACAGCAAATCGAGGGATTCGCGGAATGGCTGCCACTGAAGCACCTGAGCGATCGTGGGTTGAGTGGTTGGCGCAGGTTTACTAAAAGGCAGATTGAGGAGCGGCTTATCCTCCTCAGCTTCCAGAGATAGAGATAACTCTGGCATCATGCCCAATAAAGGCACCTGAGTTTGTTTCTTTAACTCATCAGAACTATGAACCGCATCATCTGCTGCTTCTCTGGCAAAGGCGGCTAACCCTCCCAGAAATAGCCCTGCGACAGCCGCCAGCAGGAGATTCTTCTTCATGTCAGGCCCGGTTTTAAGACCGTAACCCGGTGCTTCCACAATCTGCCAATCAAATCCACCGCGAGCAATTTCCAATCCAATGTCCTGCTGAGCTTTTAGCAATTGCTTGAGGGTGTCCCGTGATAGTTCCACCTCCGGTTGCAATCGTCCATATTCAGCCAGTAACTGGGGAAACCGCTTTAACTCAGTCCGAATCTGTTGTTCCGTTGCCTCTAAGCTACGGGCACGAGCTTCCGTCGCTCGCAAATTCACCTGAGTATCTACCAGTTGCCCCACTAATGTTAAATCCAAACCCCCTAACTGTCCTTGCGAGAGCAGCCCGCCGCCGTTGACATTGGCTTGAGCAGCGCTGTCTCCTAGCACCCGTTGAACTTCAGTTTGCAACAGGTTCATTTGTTTCTGACGCTGATTCAAAACCTGCTGCACAAAGTCGGTATTGTCCTTAAATCGAAGACGTTGCCGCACTAATGAAAGTTCCGTCTTTTGAATTTCATTCAACAAAGCTTGATAGCGGGGAGACTGGCTCAGACGGGCCGCAATCACCGCCTGTTGGGGAGACAGAGCCAGTTGCCGTTGCAAGTTTGCATAGCGGCTCTGTAATTCTTGAAGCTGAGTCTGCGTGGTTTGTCGTTCTTGTTGGATGCGATTCCAGGCTTCAGCCTGGGTTTTCGCTTGAAGTTCTGGGTCAATTAACTCCTGTTCACGGCGAAACTTCTCCAGAGCCGCTTCTGCCTCCTTCACTTTCCGATTCGCCTGGGGCAACTGCTGATTCACAAAGGACAGCCCCCGGATCAATCGGACTTTTTGTTGTTCCAGGTTGTAGTCTAAGTAGACCTTTTGCAACGCCTGCAAAGCATCCTGAGTTCTCAGAGGGTCATTGTCCGTATAAGTGACCTGAAAGATCTTGGTGCCAACCGGGTTTTTACCAGTGCTGGAAACCTGCCCAACGCTGACAGCCTTTTTAAATTGAGCAACACTTTGCGGATTGCTGGGGTTAATATCCGGATACTTCACCTGCAGCAGTTTCATGGCTTTACGCAACAAATTGGAACTCTGCATCAGGTTAATTTGAGTGGCATCATCAATTTCAACTTTCGTGTCAGAAAATTCACTCGTTAATCCACTTTGAGTTCCTTGCTTACCCTGATAGTTTGGTTCTACCAGCAATTGCATGACACTAATGTAGGTGGGTTCCTTCCGCAGTGTGTAAAGTGCGCCTATCCCGATCGCGGCAATCAATGCTCCCAATACCCAGAAACGTCGGCGCACTAATACCGCCAGCAACTGGCCGTAGCCCGGTTCAGATTCAGCCACTGGATGTAAATAGGGTTGGGTTGCTTGCATAGTCAGTTCCTTATATTGATTAACATTGATTTCAAGCCAGTGGACAAACCTGGTCTATGGCTTGTTCTACTTTGGTGAAGAAAGCTGCCTCAGAAAATTGACTGACGGCATGATCGCGGATCTTCTGGTAGTTCCAGGAAATGTGACAGGCATTTAAAAGAGCAGCCTGGAGAGCTTCGGGAGACTGTCGAGTGAAGAAGACCCCCGTTTCCCCAGGAATTTGAGTATCCAGCACGCCTCCGGCTCCATAAGCAATCACCGGGGTGCCACTGGCATTGGCTTCTACAGGCACCAGGCCGTAATCTTCCAGAGCCGCCACCACCACCGATCGCGCCCTGGCCAACAGTCGCATCCGTTCCCGATCGCTGACATGGCCGACAAACTCCACATTAGGTCGAGCTTGCGCTTGCAGACGTTCCCGTTCTGGGCCATCTCCCATAATCTTCAGCGGCCAGCCCAGCCAGTTAAAGGCTTCAACAATCACATCTAAGCGCTTGTAGCTGATCAAGCGAGCAGAGGCTAAATAGAATTCATCCTTCTGAGCAGAGAAGGTGAAACGTTGTGTATCAATGGGATAGTTAATCACCAATGAGGGCTTGCCATACACCCGCCGGATGCGCTCTGCAACCGTGCTGGAGTTAGCAATATAAAAATCAGGTTCCTGAGCGTACTTCAGGTCAAACTTTCGCATCACCTGAAAAACCTGTTCAATCAGGGGATAGAAGTGTTGATAGCGGCGGAAGTCACGCAGATAGGTCTGGGTATCCCACAGAAAGCGAGTGACATTGTGACAGAAACAGATGTGAGTTGCACCGGGACGCTTTTTCACTCCTTTGGCAAAACTGGTACTGCTACTGATAATCAGGTCATAAGCCTGCAAATCCAGCGCCCGAAAGGCCGGAAAGTAGAAGGGAGCCATCAGTCGGAAATATCTCGCAGCTCCCGGAACCTTTTGCAGAACGGTGGTATTGACGAGGCGATCGCCCAAGTCGATCGTGTGCTTGGGATCATAGAGAGAGGTATAAATATCGGCCTCTGGAAAACGTTTGCAAAGCAGTTCAAAAACCCGCTCTGCTCCACCTCGTTGAGTTAAATAGTCGTGAACTAGAGCAATCTTCATTAGCGCAACCAGATGAGTTCAGATCAGGATTAAGACAGTTATAAGTGATCACTTTCTGAGACTCGCCTTGCATCTGCAGTACAAATTACAAATGCAGGACTGGTAGGCAACCCAATTATTAATACCCTGTGTTTTTTAGAAATATGAGTTCAATGATTTTTTGTCTGATCAGAACCCAAATCGACCTGTTTTCATTTGTCTAAAAAACACAAAAACGACATCCAATCACAATAAAATTTTCGGTGAAAACAGGATAAATTGGAATCAGAGTGGTATTGAACTCATAAGTCCTTCCAGGTAATATCAGTTTACTTTTAACATAGAACTCATTAATTACATCACCTCCAATGTTCAATTAAAAAACTGGTTTTTTTCTGATCTTAGAGAACCCATTAAATGCCCAATCCAAATAGTCTAAACACTCCTAAAACACCATTAAAAGGCCCTAGCACCGAGTTCAATCCATCTGAGAATGTGGCCAAGCCATTCCGTTTCACAACAATAATGTCGTTATTTCGCAAGGCCGGATTATTTTGTTGGTTAACTCCCTGAGCAAAGTTAGTACCAATTTCTCGTTTCTCAACGGTTCCATTCGGATTTAAACGAATCAGTGTAACTGTCTTGGCAGCTCGATTATTTACAAATCCACCAGCTGCCAAAATAGCCTGATTTAGAGGTGAGTTCGGCAGAATGGAAACTGGTCCAGGTACCTTCACTTCACCGACAACATTAATCGTGATTTTATCAGGTGAAAAACTAGCGGCTCCTAAATCGGTTAATTCATTATCAGTAATACTTGTAGCAGTGGGAATTTCCACAGTATCCCCATCTTGCAAGGGTAGATCTTGTAGCACATCTCCCGTTTTTAATAATTTCCAAAAATCTAATTTAATGATTTGAGGAGATCCAGAGCGGGTCAATCGGCGAACTTGCACATTCCGAATATCTGCAGATTGAGTAATTCCCCCAGCAATTTGAATCGCACGGGTGACACTTGGTACTTGCAGTAAGTTTGGGTTAATTAACTGATTCGGTTGCCCTACCGCTCCTTCCAATAATGTATAAGGGCCGGGACGGTACACTTCCCCAACTACCGCAACCTTTAAAGGTCGATTATTCCGAGCCGCGAAGTTGGCTGCAGATAATTGTCGTGCTTCTTCCAGATTGACCGCCGTTGTAGCTGGAATGAAAATACTGTCGCCATCTCGGAGTTGCAAATCTTGTTGCAGATCCGCATTCTGCAGCAAACTCCACAAATCAACGGTCATCACCTGACCTGCACTAGAACCGTAGGCTTGCACTCGCCGAATTTGTACCCGCCGCAGATCAGCCGCCTGAGTAATCCCTTCGGCAAGTTGCAAAGTTCGACTGAGGGTGGCTCCTCCCTCTGCCGTCGGTGTTGCAGAGACCGTGTAAGAACCAGGACGATTGACTTCTCCAGAAATGGCAATCCGGATTGGGCGGGCAGTTACCAGCCCTACTGTCACCGTAGGGCGTTGTAGAACAGCAGCATAGCGGGCCGAAATTGTCTTCCCAGCCTGCTGTAAGGTGCGGTTTTGTACCGGAATTGGCCCCACCACTGGCATATTAATCGTGCCATTGGGCAAGACCAGGTATTCCCCGGTGAATTCGGGAACATCAAAAACTTCCACTTTAATGCGATCGCCCGAC
>JBBIQC010000325.1:4399-5906 GCA_037442585.1 Oscillatoriales cyanobacterium bin_317 | reverse complement strand
CTGAGTTAGTCACGGGCGATCTGTGTCAGCCTGAAACCTTAAAGCCAGCCTTGGAGGGAGTTTTAGCTGTTATTGATGCAGCAACGGCCCGTGCCACGGATTCTCTCAGCATTAAAGAAGTAGATTGGCAGGGCAACATTAATTTAATTCAGGCGGCCCAGGCGGCTGGCATTGAACGGTTTATTTTCTTCTCCATCCTGGATGCCGAGAAATATCCTGAAGTGCCTTTGTTAGAAATTAAGCGCTGCGTAGAGGATTATTTAATCCAATCCGGTTTAAACTACACAATTCTCCGGTCCTGCGGCTTCTTCCAGGGACTGATCGGGCAATATGCGATTCCCATCCTGGAGGGGCAATCCATCTGGGTAATGGGTGATACTTCGCCGACTGCCTATATGGACACCCAGGATATTGCCAGGTTTGCAGTGCGAGCGCTGAGTACACCGGAATCTGAGAAGCAAAGTTTCCCAGTCGTTGGCCCTCGCGCCTGGAGTGCTGATGAAATTATTAAGTTGTGTGAAAAATTATCAGGTCGGGAAGCCAAGATTACTCGCGTCCCGATGGGGGTGTTGCGGGGGGCACGGCAGGTCACTCGTTTCTTTCAGTGGACGAAGAATATTTCCGATCGCCTGGCCTTCGCTGAAGTGGTCGCTACTGGCACCCCCCTGACCGCCGATATGGAGCCGACCTATAAAACCTTTGGCCTGACTCCCAGCGATACAACCACTCTGGAATCCTATTTGCAGGAGTACTTTGAGCGGATTTTGAAGAAGCTGAAAGAACTGGACTACGAGAAGCAAAAGAAAAAGTCGGAGAAAAAACGCACCTATCCCCGGTTCTAATAGATGCAACCTCAGAGGCTATTTGAGAAGCCGCGATCACCCTCCATAGGGGCGTGACATTCGGCCAACAATCCTTGAAAAACACCGCAAAGCTGTTATCCGAATGCTACGCCCTTACGGATCTATGGTGTAATCTGGGGCCTTTAAAACACCCTCTCAATGCCTTAAAGATGTTGGGTTTCATGCTTCAACCAAGCTATGAAATGATATAGTCCCTAATAAACTCAGTCCAGCTAAACCAGGTCCAGCTAGAGAGCGGTCGTTTTCCTATCAAAGAAACTACGGTTCTGGACTTGGACAAGGTTTAGAAAACTGGAGCTTCCCATAAGAGAAACTGCTCTTCTGGGCGAGGTTTATCTATTCAATTTGCCCTTCAGTGAACCGTTTGACGTGCCTAAAGCTGGCATTATTTACAACGATGTTAAGCCCGTTGCTTGCCGAACCGCTCAGGAGATCAAAGATCAATTGATCGAAAGCGGTTGGGAGGTCTGTCTGGCCACTGGTGTGGGGGGAATCTTGGGTTATTCCAGCCCTCACAGCCCGGTCTGCCATGCCCCGATCGATCGCCTGAATCCGCCAGGGTTTGACTACGACATGAAGTTTGCGATCGTCCTGGGCGGCGATGGGACGGTACTATCGGCCTTTCGCCAGGTCGCCCCTTACGG
>JBBIQC010000325.1:3427-4354 GCA_037442585.1 Oscillatoriales cyanobacterium bin_317 | reverse complement strand
ACATGGGATTTTTAACCGACTCCTATTTAAACCAATTGCCCCAGGCGCTGGAGGTGGTGCTGGCCGAGGAGTATCAGATTGAAGAGCGATCGATGCTGGCTGTGCAGTTGTACCGGGAGAATGACCTGCTCTGGGAAGCGCTCTGTCTAAATGAGGTGGTGATTCATCGGGAGCCACTCACCAGCATGTGCCACTTTGAGGTAGAAATTGGCAGACATGCCCCAGTGGATATTGCAGCGGATGGGTTGATTGTCTCCACACCAACCGGGTCTACGGCTTACTCCCTCTCGGCGGGTGGCCCGGTGATTACTCCAGGCGTGCCTGTGTTACAACTGGTGCCCATCTGTCCCCACTCGCTGGCCTCCCGTGCCCTGGTGTTCGCCAACAGTGAGCCTGTCACCATTTTTCCAGCCAATACCACCAGTCTGGTGATGATTGTGGATGGCAATGGCGGCAGCTATGTGTTACCCGACGATCGCGTGCGGATTCAGCGATCGCCCCATACCGCTCGCTTTATTCGCCTGCGTCCCCCGGAGTTCTTCCATGTGCTGCGGGAAAAGTTGGGCTGGGGGCTGCCCCACATCGCCAAGCCCACCTCAGTTGAATTGCCCTAGAACGATAAAAGTTGCCAAACGTGCTACAACAGGAGGGAATCTGATCAGGCATAAATGCTTAGTAAGATTTCTGTTTCGTTGATTCTCAATATTACTAATTATGAATGCCGCTCCTCCTGACAATACTTGCGTCCTGGTGATTGAAACTGATGAAGTTTTGGCCCGTCATGTGAGTGCCGATTTAAAGGAAGCAGGGTACGATGCTCAGATTGTTCAGGATGCAGCCAGTGGATTGCGGCGCATGGCTGAAACTCAACCCTTACTCGTTGTAGTTGATCGGATGCTGGCAGGGGAGTCTGGGCTTTCCTTCTGT
>JBBIQC010000325.1:0-3417 GCA_037442585.1 Oscillatoriales cyanobacterium bin_317 | reverse complement strand
GCGTTCCCATCTTGATGCTGATGGCGCGTGACACGGTGGAAGATCGGGTGGCCTGCCTGGAAGCCGGAGCCGATGACTATTTCCTGAAACCCTATCGGACGGAAGAATTCCTCAAACTGGTGCGCTTGTATTTACAGCCTGATGCCCAGAGTTCCGAGAAACTCCGCTTTGGCGATCTGGTGCTGGATCTGTCAACGCGACGGGCGATCCGGAATGGGCGCACCATTGACCTGACGATGAAGGAGTTTGAACTGCTCAAGTACTTGATGGAACATCCCAGAGAAGTGCTGGCACGGGAGCAAATTTTAGAGAATGTCTGGGGCTACGACTTCGTGGGTGAATCGAATGTGATTGAGGTGTATATTCGTTACCTGCGATTGAAGATTGAGGATGAGGGTGAGAAGCGGCTCATCCAAACCGTTCGGGGAGTGGGGTATGTCTTACGTGAAGCCTAAAATGTGCAGTGCTTTGGTGGGAAGTATGGTGCTGGCCAGCTTGCTAGCTCCGGGATGTTCCTCAGTGCCAGCCGTTTCTTCGACGACCTCCCCGATCGCTTCACAAACTACGGGTGCTGCAGTTCAGGCTATTGCGATGGGCCAGACCTTACCCATTTCTGCCCAGGTGCAGGTGGGCGATCAAACGATCGGGCTGGAGGTCGCTAAAACGGAACAACAGCAGGAAATGGGACTGATGTACCGCAAGCAATTAGAAGATAATCGGGGGATGTTGTTTCCCTTTCATCCTCCCCGGCCGGTTGGCTTCTGGATGAAGAATTGCCTGATCAGCCTGGATATGGTGTTTTTGCGAAATAACCAGGTGGTTGCGATCACCCATAACGCGCCTCCCTGCCAGAAAGAACCCTGTCCGGTCTACGGCCCTCCGGTCAGTGTCGATCAGGTGATTGAACTGCGGGGTGGACGGGCCAAGGAATTGGGAATTAAAGCTGGCGATCGGCTTGTCATACAGTTCACCAATTACAACAGCCTTCGGTAGGATGGCCACTGTCTGCAATGTAAAGCCGAGATTCTCTCCTCGACTGCTGGATATTTTGCTGGCAAATTTAACAAAATATAATGTCAATTACGAAATTTTTGTCTCGTACCTGATGTCACTTCTGACCGCTATCAGTCTGTTTTGGTTAAGTCAAAAGACTGTAGTTGGTACAACTAAGAATCTGTTTTTATTACTTTTTTTAACTAATTTTCTGATATTCACTCCGGCCCAGTATGAAGCATGGATGATTGGCTTATCAAATGTTGTATTTATTTCGATTTTCTGTTTGGTGTTAGCCATTCTAATTGCTTACTCTCAACTCAGACAGGGGTTAAAGTACTTAATTGGCATTAGCCTATCCATTATTAGTACGTATTCCTTTGCGAATGGAATGCTGATCTGGGTTCTGGTATTACCTGTATTGGTGGTTGTGAATGCAACAGAACCTCTGGTGAAAAGTATCTATCGCGATCGCTGGTTGATTTTAGGCTGGCTTGGAGCCTGTCTCACCAGCCTGACGATCTATTTCTACAATTATCAAAAACCAGCATGGCATCCCAGCTTAAATCAGGCTTTGCTCACTCCCGGAAAAGCATTCTCGTATTTTTTAGCCTTTCTGGGTAATCCATTTGCCTGGGGAACGGCCATTGACAGTTTAACGGTAGCTGAGTGGTTGGGCAGCGTATTATTGCTGCTCTTCATCGTATTAACGTTTTATATCCTACGGTACTGGCAAGATCCGTTTTTAAGAAAGAATGCAATTGGTTGGTGGATGCTCGGTTTTTACTCGATTTTGAGCGCCGCCATTGCGACCTTTGGACGGGTAGGATTTGGAGTTGAGCAGTCCCTGTCTTCACGCTATGTGACGTTTGCACTGTACTTACCGATCGCCCTGATTTACCTGGCTGCGATCGTATTGCAACATCTCAAACACCATCCAATAGTGTTTTCTACTCACTGGCTGAAGTATGCTATTACATCCATCTTGACCAGTTTTCTGCTGTTTCATTGGCTTACCTATCTATACTCAGCAGAACAGATGGTTATTTGGCGGCAAGAACGTTTACAGTTTAAGACCTGTCTGGCATTTATTAATGTGGCTCCAGATGACTCTTGTTTGAAAAAGTTGAACTGGGGTGGGGCAAAAGAGCTACAGCCGCTTGCCAATTCATTAAACAAACTATCTTGGATCACGCCTCCCCTAATGCAAACGAATCAAGTTCAAAAACTTGTCATCAACAATCAGATTAATCCCAAAGAGTACGGATTTTTAGATCAATTTACCACTTCTAAAACAGCAGAAAACAAAACAGAGTATTACCTGCAAGGGTGGGCAGTACTGGCGAACCATAAAAAGTTGCCGGATGCTATATTGCTGACTTATGACACTTTAAATAATCAACAAGTTCTGTTTAAAGTGCTGCCTGTAAAAGAGAAACGACAAGATGTTGCAAATATGTTTAATACACCGGATTACAAATATTCGGGTTGGTCGGGTCGCTTCTTGCTAGATGATATTCCTGAGACAGAACGAATGAATCGAAAGCCCGTTAACGTAACCGTCTGGACATTTGATTTAGCTAATCAAACCGCTGTTCCAATTGGTAGTCATCCTGTTATTAACTAATATGCCTGGTAGAGAAAACCAATGAAATTTGGCTCTATCGTCTGAGTTATGCTCAACTGACAACTAAACCAAGCCCAGCTAGAGAACGGTCGTTTTCCGATCAGAGAAACTACGGTTCTGGACTAGTTAAACCCATTTTGCTTATTCCTTCGTTAACCCGTGCTCCAGGGCATATCGCACTAACTCCGTGCGACTGTTGGTACCTGTTTTGACAAACAAACGGCTGACATATTTCTCCACATTCCGCACGCTGGTTTCCAGGCGACGGGCAATTTCCTTATTCATCAGACCATCGACCACCAGATTCAGGACGCTCTGCTCTCGTGGGGTGAGGTCGAGTTTAACAGGAGTTGTCGCTTGGGCGATCGCGCCTCTCTGAGTCAGTAAGGCCCGAATTTCTGCAATCTGCCGCGCCATGTCAGCAATGTTATGTACTTCATCGTCGCCACCACTGCGAGTTGCTGCTTGTTTCTCCAGCAAGTTCTTGACCACTGCGACTAATTCATCGGGATCAAAGGGCTTGGAGATATAGGCATCACATCCGGCGTTGTATCCCTGAATGCGATCGGCAGTCATCCCCCTGGCGGTGAGAAACACGATCGGGAGGGTCTTAAACTGAGGCTCTTCGCGCAACTGTTTCAAAAACTGATATCCATCCACCTGAGGCATCATGATGTCAGTAATCACCAGGTCAGGCAGTTTCTGTCGAGCCAGATCTAACCCTTCACGGGCATTACTGGCCACATCGACGGTAAAGCCGCTATCTTCCAGGTAGGCTTGCACCGCTTCCCGCAGTC
>JBBIQC010000324.1:0-5916 GCA_037442585.1 Oscillatoriales cyanobacterium bin_317 | reverse complement strand
GTTAACCCTTCACTGGAACTGGTGTCAGCTTTTAACGCCAGCTTATTCAGATCCTCTTGCAGTTCCCGTGCTCCGGCCAATAAGCCAACTTGCAACCGCTCCACACTGACCTGTGGGTTGACGGAAGTGTCATAGTCCAGGCTGTCTCCTCCGGCAATACGACGGAAACTCTGGAACAGGAAAGTGGCGATCGCAAAGAAAATCAGCAACGTAAACAGCCCACCGCCCCCAAAGAAGAAGGTCGGCACCAGGAAGGGAAATCCGAAGCCACCACCTGGGTAGTATCCCCCACCGGGATAATAGCCACCACCAGGAGGGGCATAGGTGCGGGGAGCAGAATAGCTACGAGGGGCAGGTGCCCGGAAGGAACCGCCACCGATGCGACCGCCACCCGCGGCTGCTAAAGCGTCATGAGCGTGACCCAGGGTTAGACCCAGCACCAGGGCGATTGCCATAAGAGACTTAAGCAGCGGTTTGATGTAGGAAATCAGTTTTTTGTGCATAAAACACCTTTTAACCCCAACCGTTTTAACAGGTGTAATCCTATAGGTGTGACGATACTACTCTACAGGTTCGCCCCCTTTTCCAAGAGCGTGTTAACCCTTTATTAAGAGTTATAAACACCTTTCATCTCTTAATCTATCGCTTCTAGTTCCCCTTGAGACCTCTCAAGGTAGGGAATTAAGGGAGAGATCACCGTACCGAGAGGGTTGGTTTCCGCCCTTCAGAAAGGGGGAGATGCTGAATGGTCATGTTGCAAATATGTGATTGGCATCTGGTAGGGGCATTGCAGTGCATACCCCTACGGAATGCTTTTGTGACTGCAGCATTGATCCATCTGGAGCCTGCTTTAAAGAAGATTTGATTGACGTAATGATTGACGAAATAGGCAATCTTCCTACAATAGAGAAGAAAGTAAAGAAATGTAACAGAGCGTTGTTCTCAGGTTATATGCCTGCAGCGATCGCCCACTGTTCATAGAACTGCTTCGTACTGTAACTGTTTAGTACCGCACAACGAGGTTTCTCTCATGACTCAACAGCAACCCGCCGTTACCCCCAAGCTGAATGAACCCAAGTTTGGTTTTAATGAATACGCAGAACGGCTGAATGGTCGTGCTGCCATGATTGGTTTTGCTCTGGCGCTGGCGATCGAGTATTTCTCTGGTCAGGGCCTGCTGTCCTGGTTAGGCTTGGGCTAGTTCCAAGAGATTACCCCTGTACGGGCCTAGCATTCGGGTAAGGATTTTCGTCTTTTACCAGCGTCAAACTGCCGAATGCTACGCCCCTACGGCCCGGATTCAACCATCTAGTAGAACTCGGACGCGCATAAACTTCAATCCGGTTACTCCCTGTAGGGCTTCTACGGTGCCCTGTTCGATCGCACTATCAACTAAGCCTTCTCGCATCAGGTAATGCAAGTACTGCCGATACTCTTCTAACTCCTCATAGGTTGAATACACTAATGTCAGCATTTCTGGTTGAGTGATGCGGGCTTGAGTTTTTTCATCTCTCGCTTTATCAATTCGCTTTTTTACAATTTCATACCGGGTATCGCGAGTACCCCGCACATCAAACAGTTTTTCTGTCGTCTCATCATGGAAGATGTCTACAGTGCAATCTTGCACCAGAACTAGATGGGTCACCTGCAGGGTCGTGTCATACTCCTGCTGAAGCTGGAGGGCAGTACGGGCACAGGCACACATGGCCCGGAGTTGTTCATAGCGTAAGCTGCGAAGTTGAAATTTACTGAAATTGGGATCAATGGACTGCCCCGCATAAATCATGTGGTCAATCCCATCTGTGGCTTCAACATCACAGTAATGGGGCGTGATTTGTTGCATCCGCCGTTGCCAGTCTTCCCAGGTTTCCTTGAGGCGAGCATTGATTTGCCCAATGGTGCGATCGTAGTCGGCCCGTGCCTGGTAAAAGCATTGCTGTTCGTTGTCACAGGCTTGCTGGTAGGCGGCGATCGCCGCGACTGCCTGCTCACCACACTGAGCAAAATAATCAAAGTAAACTTCTAAATGGTTTTTCAGGTAACGGGTTTCAGTAACTTCAGCCTCAACTGTAATTTTTTCCTGTAAACGGCGAATCCGTTCTAACAGGTCTAGCCGAATTTGTTCTGCTAAAGCACTCTTTTTTCCCTGACAGGCAGCTTCGACTACCGCCAGTCCCAGGCCCAGTTGTTGCAGGAGGTCTGCCTGAATCGCCCGATTGCGTGCCTCTGAGGATCCGCGAATATCGGAAATTCCATATAGAGGGTAAACGCGGTCAAAGATGATCGGTTCAGCAGGCAGTCCCAGGCTGCGCCGCTCGGCTTCTTGCAAAAACCGCCATTCCACAGCGGAATGGATGTTGGTAATAAAACGCTGTTGCACCAATTGCTGTTGAGCGGAGGTGAGGGCGCGGGTCAGAGCGGGAATTAGTTGTTCTGCATGGGAACAATCCAGACCATCAAAGTGATGGGGGCGATCGCTGAGTACTCCTACCAATCCCAGGGTTTGGGTCAGGTCGGAGGGTAGGGGATCTGAAGTTCCAGTGATCGGTACTGGACAACTTAATGGAATTAACAGGAGCGATCGTGCCTCCTGCAGCCATAGCTGATGTTCTAATTCTGTTCTCTGGCTCGCCTCTAAATCAGAAACAATGGTCACCTGATTAGTTTGCAGCGAGGGTATCAAGCAAGTGGATTGGAGCGTTGCAATGGGGTAAGTGTGGGTTTCCAGGCAGGATGGGGACAAGGTAAAGACCCGGAACTGATCCCCTTCCATCGTTAAGATGAAGCTATTTTGGGCGCGGAACAGGGATTGCAACTGCTGGTTGACCTGGCAGAATTTTTGAGGACGGAGAATGGAGTTGCGATCGATCAGCAACTGGGTAGTCTGGCGGATCAGTTCCCACGCTGTAACATCCAGTCCTTCCAGCAACAACTGTCCCTGAATCTGGTAATTGTTCAAACAAATCTGCTGCTCTAACTGCTTCAGTTGCTCCGGATCCGTGAGCATGGCTTCCAGGTCTTGCACCGACCTTTGCATCAGTTTCAGGTCAGCAAACTCATCCAGTTCACTATTAATCCGATGAAGGTCTAGTTGGTCAGATCGCAACCAGAACTTGATGTAACGAGGGGCGGATAGGGAACTGGGAAGAGTCACCATAGCTGGAACTTCCAGAAGCCGAAATCGGCTGACGTTGAGGGAGTAAAACTGACGCAAAATTAAATGCAATAAATGCCGTCGATACAATTGCTGGAGGGCCAGGAAATCAGCTTCCGAAAGTAAGCGCGATAGCAGGGTCTTTAAATCCTCTCCTCGTTCAGTCGGATGCATCAAATCGCCAGCTTCAATCCCCAATAGCCGACAAAAGGCATGATTGGCATACTGAACTTTTAAGCTGACTGGTTCGATCGCGGCCACCAGCATCTGGCTAGATTCATGAAACGATTGAACCCAACTCAATTGCTCCATCCACAGTTGAAGAGTTTCAGCCGTAGCCCGATCAGGACATTGAGCCGCGAGAGTTTGTAAATCGCTCTGAATACTGCGATACTCTGGTCCATCGACAACCTTGAAACGGGTGGGGCGATCGTGACATTCCACCAAAGGGGCTTCAGACGTATGCATAGGACTTACAGCGAGTGACGATTTCGTATTAGTGTTCCTTGACTTTCTCACCATTTAACTTCAGGAGCCAGGGCCACATCTCCTGCCACATCCAAAATTCAAAATCCCGAACGGTATCGCCCCTGCAAGCGCTAATCTGGTAAATGAGTATTAAGCCAAGTCCAGCTAGAAATCGATCGTTTCCCGCAAGAGAAGCGACGGTTCTGGACTTCGGTGAGGTTGAATTAACGGCAAAGAACGGGCATAACCTATGTTTGAAGCGCTCTCTGAACGTCTGGAATCCGCCTGGAAAAAGCTTCGGGGCCAGGACAAAATTTCGGAGTCCAATATTAAAGATGCGGTACGAGAAGTGCGTCGGGCCTTGCTGGAAGCAGACGTAAACCTCCAGGTTGTCAAAGACTTTGTGGCACAGGTGGAAACCAGTGCCCAGGGTGCAGAGGTAATTGCCGGAGTTCGCCCTGACCAGCAATTTATTGAAATTGTCTACAACGAACTGGTTCAGGTGATGGGGGAAACCAATGCTCCCCTGGCAGAAGCAGAAACCGCTCCCACGATCGTCCTGATGGCGGGCTTACAGGGAACCGGGAAGACCACAGCTACTGCGAAATTGGCCTTACATTTGCGGAAAGAAAATCGCAGCACTATGTTAGTGGCCACGGACGTATATCGCCCTGCGGCGATCGACCAGTTGATCACCCTGGGCAAACAGATCGATGTCCCGGTGTTTGAGATGGGCAGTGATGCCAATCCGGTTGAGATCGCGCGTCAGGGAGTCGAGAAAGCCAAAGCTGAAGGTATTAATACCGTCATCATTGACACGGCTGGTCGGCTGCAGATCGATGAAGACATGATGGCAGAACTGGCTCAAATCAAAGACGCGGTTCAACCCCACGAAGTTTTGTTAGTGGTGGATGCGATGACGGGTCAGGAAGCCTCCAATTTGACGCGCACCTTCCATGACGAGATTGGCATTACCGGGGCGATTCTCACCAAGATGGATGGGGACACTCGCGGTGGAGCAGCGTTATCGGTGCGGCAAATTTCTGGCCAGCCGATTAAATTTATTGGGACGGGTGAAAAGGTAGAAGCGCTGCAACCCTTCTATCCCGATCGCATGGCTTCCCGAATTCTGGGCATGGGGGATGTGCTGACCCTGGTGGAAAAAGCCCGCGAAGAAGTAGATTTTGCCGAAGCCGAAAAGATGCAGGAGAAAATCCTCTCGGCCAAGTTCGACTTCACTGATTTCTTGAAACAGACCCGTCTGCTGAAAAATATGGGTTCCCTGGGCGGCATTATGAAGCTGATTCCAGGGATGAACAAACTCAGTGCCGATCAACTGCAAAAGGGCGAAACTGAACTCAAACGGGCAGAAGCCATGATTGGCTCCATGACCCTGGAAGAACGAAAGAATCCGGATTTGTTAGCCAGTTCTCCCAGCCGCCGTCGCCGCATTGCCAAAGGATCGGGCTACCGGGAAAGCGATGTCAGTGAACTGGTGAGCAAATTCCAGCAGATGCGAAACATGATGCAGATGTTGGGCCAGGGCCGTTTTCCAGGAATGGGAATGCCAGGAATGGGAATGCCAGGAATGGGAATGCCAGGAATGGAAGGCATGGGCAATCCCTATGGCGGTCGTCCCCAACCGGGCTGGCGAGGTTATCCTGGCAGTGGCGCACCCGCGAAGAAAAAGAAGAAGGACAAAAAGAAAAAGGGGTTTGGTTCCCTCTAATGGCCTGGAAACGGGTTACTGGATCTCCCCTTCTTCGTGATATGATGAATAGTCCATGAATTTGGATAATGTTTCTGATTGCCCCTTGTGGGTATCTCACCGATTTAGCAGGAAAACCCGTACAACAGCATGATCAAACTGCGATTGAAGCGATTTGGTAAAAAACGCGAAGTCAGCTACAGAATTGTAGCGATGAACAGTAATTCTCGCCGGGATGGCCGCCCCCTGGAAGAACTGGGTTTCTACAATCCCAGATCCGATGAAGTACGGTTGGATGTGCCTGCGATCGTGAAGCGATTGAAAGAAGGCGCACAACCCACTGATACAGTGCGTAGCATCCTGCAAAAAGCTAACGTGTTTGAACAACTCAATGCCTGATCCCGTTGCCCCTACTGTTTCCCAAGCCGCTCCCCCAGATTATGAAGCCCTGATTCGCTTTCTGGTGCAACCGTTTCTGGAATCCACCGATGTGTTGCGGTTGGATTGCGAGGTTTCCCAGACCAGGCCAAAAATCTGGGTGCGAATTGCCTTTGAAAGTGCAGATAAGGGCCGGGTATTTGGTCGC
>JBBIQC010000323.1:4734-5926 GCA_037442585.1 Oscillatoriales cyanobacterium bin_317 | reverse complement strand
AACGACCCAAGGCTTTAAAGCGGCGATCGTGTTACCAGGAGTGATCACCGATAAAGCCTGGAATCAGGCCGGATACGCAGGACTCAATGAAGTCAAAAAGCAGGGAGCGGAAATCGCTTACGTGGAGAAAATTGGTCAGGCAGAGCAGGCAGAAGCATTGTCTGACTTTGCCCGTCGGGGATTTAATCTGGTCTATGCCCACGGGGGCCAGTTTGATGCGGCCATTCAGCAGGTAGCGAGTCAGTTTCCCAAAACCTTTTTTGTCGGTGTCAATGGGGCCGCCACTGGGCCAAACATTGCGGCCTTGCGAATTGACCATTTGCAGGCGAGTTACCTGTGCGGCATGATCGCAGCGTCCATGAGCAAGTCGAAAAAGATTGCCTACCTGGCCGGACAGGAATTTCAAGCGACTCAGGAAGAACTGCGCGGCCTGCAGTTAGGCGCGAAGTCGGTTGATCCCACAATCCAGGTCAGTTCTACCTTTACAGGTGACTGGAATGATGCGGCCAAAGCCAAGGAAGCCGCCGCCGCCCTCATTTCTTCCGGGTCAGATGTCATTTATCAATGGCTCGATAATGCCGCTCCCACAGTCCTGCAAACCGCCAGTGATCAGGGAATTTATGCCTTTGGTAACACTGCCGATCAGTTTGAGGTAGCCCCTAAAGCAGTTCTCACCAGTGCGGTCAAGCGAATTGACCTGGCGATCGCCAAACTCGCCGACCTGGCCCAAAAGAACCAACTCAAGGGACAGATTTATTCCTTCGGCCTGGAAGAACCGACCATTCTGCACCTGGGCAAATTCAATCCGGTAGTTCCCGCTGACCTGCAAGCCAAGGTGAAAAAGACCGAGGATGCCATCCTGGCGAAAAAAATCACGTTTGAAACCTGTACCGAAGGGGGCAAATCAACCCGCTGTGTGAAAGGGGCCGCTTAACTGGAAGTGCGGCTTAAACCTGTAACCAATGAGACAAAAGGGAGATCAGAGTTTAAGAACTTATTAAAAGTTGGGGGTAAATCAATTTCTGTGGGTAGCTTAAAGGCGAGATACCTCCTAACTGCGTCTCTAGCCCCATCGGTTTTTAAGCATTTCCGGTGGGGTTTCTGTTGCGAGTAATTTCAACGGTGACGTGACCTGTGAAATTGGGAATGGGGGCTGTGAGTTTGGTGACGGCAACCTGGACTTGTTGAATGG
>JBBIQC010000323.1:0-4716 GCA_037442585.1 Oscillatoriales cyanobacterium bin_317 | reverse complement strand
TCTGACGGAGAGAGGAGCATTTCGGCGATCGCGGTAGCCAATCGTTCCAGGAGGGCGAAGCGGGCAGTTTTAAGCAGATCCTGCACCTGGAGGGTGACGGCACCATAATCCACCGTGTCTGAAAGGCGATCGCTGGCACCTGCAGCAGATAGATCCAGCCACAGGATTAAATTGACCTCAAACCATTGCCCTAACACCTGTTCTTCCGGTAAAGCACCCATATAGCCATAGGCTCTGATACCCGTAATCCGAATTTGATCCATCACGCTTGATTCACCCCACTCGATCCATGCATTCGATCTACCACAGTTTCTATCGTCACCCAGAAAGCCGTAGACTGTAGGATGCAATCTGAGATGTTCCATCCTACTGAGTGATCCGTGCGTAAGAAAGTAATTGCTGGCAATTGGAAGATGTACAAAACCCAGGCAGAAGCCGCAGAGTTTCTGGAAGGGTTTATGCCCCATTTAGAAAACACCCCAGACGATCGAGAAGTGGTACTCTGTGTGCCTTTTACCGACCTGGCTATCATGTCTCAAAGCCTGCATGGCAGCATCATTCGCCTGGGTGCCCAGAATGTTCACTGGGAGACTTCAGGCGCGTTTACAGGAGAAATTGCTGCCCCGATGTTGACCGAGGTGGGAGTGCGTTATGTAATTATTGGCCACAGTGAGCGACGGCAATACTTTGGGGAAACGGATGAAACCGTGAATCTGCGGCTGAAAGCGGCTCAAAATGCGGGGCTAATTCCCATCCTCTGCGTCGGGGAAACCAAGCAACAACGAGATCGGGGTGAGACCGAATCCCTGATTAGCAGCCAGTTAAAAGCGGGTCTGGTGGGTGTGGATCAGACGCATTTAGTGATTGCTTACGAACCGATTTGGGCGATCGGGACTGGGGATACCTGCGAATCCAAGGAAGCCAACCGGGTGATTGGTCTGATCCGCAGTCAGTTGAGTAATCCCGATGTGCCAATTCAATACGGCGGCTCGGTCAAACCCGACAATATTGATGAAATCATGGCGCAACCAGAAATCGATGGCGCGCTGGTGGGAGGAGCCAGTTTGCAACCAGCCAGCTTTGCCCGGATTGTGAATTATCAGAAGGTCTGAACAATCCAACCTATGAAAACGGCCTGGATGGTGAGAAACCGGACGTTTAATTGGGGTGAACGAACCTACCTGATGGGAATCTTAAATGTCACCCCAGACAGTTTTAGTGATGGAGGGCAGTTCAATACACTCGATCGTGCCCTTGACCAGGCCCGGTACTTGATTAATTCGGGGGCTGACATTCTGGATATCGGCGGACAATCCACTCGACCGCAAGCCACTGAAATTTCTGTGAACGAGGAATTGGAGCGAACGATTCCCGTAATCCAGGCTTTGCGACAGGAAATGGACATTCCCATTTCCATCGATACCACCCGATCGGCCGTTGCTCAGCAGGCGATCGCGGCAGGGGCCGATATCGTCAATGACATCTCTGGGGCCACCTATGATCCAGAGATGCTGCCTGCAGTGGCTCAACTTGGCGTGCCCATCATCCTGATGCACATTCGCGGTACGCCCCAAACCATGCAAAAACTGACCGATTATCAGGATCTGCTGGGAGAGATTCTGGACTGGTTGCAGCAACGAATCGCCGTCGCCACTGCTGCTGGGATTAAGCCTGCAAAGATCGCGATCGATCCCGGCATTGGGTTTGCCAAAACCTACGATCAAAATCTGGAACTCCTGCGTCACACAGCGGCATTTCAGAACCTGGGATGTCCCGTCCTGGTGGGGCCATCTCGCAAAAGTTTCATCGGTCATATTCTGGATCAGCCTGACCCCCAGCAACGAGTTTGGGGAACAGCAGCGGCTTGCTGTGGGGCGATCGCTGGAGGAGCCGATATCCTGCGGGTACACGATGTCCGGGCGATGTACGATGTCTGCCGTGTGGCTGATGCAATTTGGCGATGACCTCTCCCCTTACCTCTCTCCAACTCCAATCAGCATGTGTAGGCAGAGGTTTCTGAAACTGATGAAATTTGTAATCTCGCGTAACTTGGTTTACCGCTTGCCATCTGACTGATCTGGGCCTTCAATTTCTGAAATACCAATTAAGTTTGTAACGGCTTCATCCAGGGCTTTGGGATCCATGAAGATAATTTTAGAGTTCTCGCTTTTGCCCAGTTCTATATTTGACTTGACATAATCTTGCGCCAGCAAGTAACGTAGCACCTGATCCGAATTTTGCTGTTCCTTTAAAGCTTTTGCAATACGTTCGATGGATTCCACAACCCCTTGAGCTTGAGAGAGTTTCGCTTTACGTTCACTCTCTGCCGCTTGCTCGGCTTCCAGTGAGCGCCGTAGTTCATCTGAAAGTTTAATCTCTTGCACGCCTACTTGAAGTACTTTTACTCCCCAAGATTCCGTAGCCTGATCCAGTTCTTTGAGTAACGCACGTCTTATTTC
Organism: Oscillatoriales cyanobacterium bin_317; assembly: GCA_037442585.1. Lineage (GTDB taxonomy): Bacteria > Cyanobacteriota > Cyanobacteriia > Leptolyngbyales > Leptolyngbyaceae > Leptodesmis. Next base: position 2,257 of record JBBIQC010000323.1, on the reverse strand, counting down.
TTCTCGAGATGAAAATAATTGCTTTAGCTCCATATTACCGACTTGAGATCGGAGTGTAGTTAAAAGTAGGTTCCTCAGTCCTTCTTCCAAATTGGTAATTGCGTAGTATGCCTTTTCGACATCTAAAATCTTCCAGAACAGAACTGCATCAATCTCGATCGTGACATTGTCTTTCGTAATCACCGATTGGGGTGGAACATCAAGGATTTGTTCACGGGTGGTTTCAACCAATACCAAGTCCAGCAGAGGTACTACAAAATTAAGTCCCGGTTTCAAAGTGCGCTGGTACCGCCCTAATCGCTCTACAATTCCCTCAAATCCCTGATTGATGACTTTAATTGAACCAATCATATAACCGATGACTATCAGGGCGGCCATCGCAATTAGGGGTTCCATATGCTGCCTCTAACGTTGAACTAAACCTGGAAATTGGTGCGATCGTACTCCCAGTCTAGTCTGTCTCACATATTTCTTAGCGCCCTTCTATCGGGTTGTCGCAAAAATTTGGTCAGAGGTGAAGTTTAGTAACTCAAATTGCGGCGACTCAATGGCATCACTCCCCTGAAATGTGCCCCATTCGCTGTAGCGATCGCCGGCCAGAGCCAATACCAAAATAGTTGACCGCTGAGGATCGATAATCCAGTACTCCAGGATAGCCCGATCCTGGTATTGCAGGCGTTTGGCGATGTAGTCCCGATCGTGCTGCAAGTCACCCGGACTGACGACTTCTACAACCAGGGATGGGGGAGCCATATTGAGTCGGATGGTGTTGCGCTGTTTCAGTTGCGGGATATGTTCCTCTTGCAGAATGGTCAAATCAGGATAACGATTTCTGGGTTCACCTCTGACTTCCAGTTCTAGCCCATGCCCTCTGATGCGGCGATAGCCCACAATGGGAAGAAATACGACAAACAGAAAGTTGGCAATCTCAACGTTCAGGCCGGATTCGGGTGGCACCTCAATCAACTCTCCGTTGAATAACTCATACAGGTTGTCTGTACCATCGTCGTAGGACAGGTACTCTTCAAAGCTCAGAAATCGCTGTTTGGCTTGAATCATAAGGCTTCAACCTGGGCGATCGCTAATCCGGTAATGTGGGCAACTTGCTCTATGGGCATTCCAGTTTGTAACAAATTTCGAGCAATTTGCTGCACCTGAAGTTCAGCCTGATCTGCTCGTTGCCGTTCCTGGTCTGCTCGTTGCCGTTCCTGGTCTGCTCGTTGCCGTTCCTGTTCCTCAGCCGTCAGCAGCAGAGCACCATCCAGATATGCCCAGCGCAGCCACGTTGTTTCGACGTTTTTGAAGATTCCTTGCCAGCGAATGAGCGCTAGTCCCAACACCTCGCTAACCATCGCGGCTTGATCATTCAACGCGATCGGCTGATAAGTTCCCCCCACCAGGCGAAAACCTGCCCAATCTTCAACATTAAACGGGTCATACCAAAAATACTCCGGGACATGCATCCGGTTCTGATAGATTAACTTCTTCTCGTGTTTGTCCTTCTCTGCGGTACTAGCAGATAGCAACTCGATGATCACATCAGGGGTTTTCTCTTCCTCCCAGCACACCCAGCTTTTGCGTTCACCTTTGGGTACTCCCAGCACGACGAAAAAATCTGGGCCTTTAAAGTCCTGATTTTTTACCTGAGCCATGCTGTAGTAGACAAACATATCGCCCCCCACATACCCATCAGCCCGCTGATCAAGCCAGGGTAATAGCCCATCAATCAGCAATTCCATCTGGAGTTTGTGGCGCTCACTCTCCATCTTGTCTCCGTCGCTATAAGGTAACTCATCTTGAGTGGGTGGAATGGTAATCCCAAAAGATGCAAGTTCGGCTGGGGTCATCATGATGGTTGTTCTCTTTTTAGCAGAGAGTTAGAGGAGAGAGGCCATAGTTCTATTCTACGATCGTCATCTCAGCCGACTCAGCACCCAGTCTGACTAGAGAATGGCAGACTGTTTTATTGCTTAACCCAGCAAGACGCGATCGACAAATTTGGTGATCAGTTGATTAGAGCTCGTCGTATCCTGCAAATCCCGCAATACCTCGTTCAGGTGATCCGCATCCTTGAGATAGCGAGTTTGATAACGGGTAATGCGGGCTACCAGATCAGGGGCATCCACTTCGGGATGAAACTGAAAGCCGTAGAAGGGTTTGCCCTGAATTTTGAAGGCATGGTAGGGACAGCGATCGGAATAGGCTAACAATATGCCCTGAGTCCGACGAAGTCAAGGGGATTAATGGGCAATTTGTT
>JBBIQC010000322.1:3568-5972 GCA_037442585.1 Oscillatoriales cyanobacterium bin_317 | reverse complement strand
TGAAGTTTAATCAGGCCAACTGCGACGCTTGTGGGGCGATCGCAGGAGTAATCTGGTGGGCCATTATCAGCAGTGTCTCTCCACCGGGAAGTGAAGTAAGCCCCGATCTACCTTTAGCCGCTGGGTTAAATGGCTATTTAGACTTACAGCAACGCTATCAGTTATTGCATCCCCTCTCGCCCCCCAATGTTTGGGGCGAAACCCAGGGACAGGTGCTGGACTGCCAACCGTTTCAACTCTCATTGCTAGAAGTACTGGTGTTAGGAAAACCGGATGGTCTGGGAGAGATGGATGTGCCGCTGGAAGTGGATATCGCGGCGCAGATGGAAGGCTGGTCAGATTCTTTGGAAGCGCTGGCTATCCCCGCGATCGCTCAACCGTATGTGGCGCTCAGTAATCAGTTTTATCACGCCATTCCAGCCATTCATAATGCCTGGGAGTGGAATGGGCAGGCTGTTCTGCTTCTGGAAGACCGTTCTGGCTTACCCTGCCTGACCGATCTCTGGTGCCATCAGCAAGTCGCTGTTCCCCTGTTGCAGGTTTTGCAATGGTTCTATGAAATGGTCGATCTATGGGAGGCCCTGGAAACCTGGAACTGTCAGCAAAGTCTGGTAATGATGAGCAACCTGCGAGTAGAAGCAGAAGACTATACCTTGTGTTTGCAACGCTTGTATCCTACGCCAGCCAGTACTACACTGACCTGGCAAGATCTGGGCCGCATCTGGAAGGCACTGCTGGCAGAGTCTCAAAGTACTTGCATTGAAGCGATGACTCAACTGCTGGCGGATGTGGAAGAGAAGCAGTTAACAACAGGAGATGAGATTAGAGCACGGATTGAAGCGATCGCTCAGACCATTCAACCAGATCCCTTAATTCCTGCTTCTGAAGCGGAGATCACCCACCGCTGGGAGGATGAGTTAGCTGCAGACGATGGGGATTTCAATCCAGAGAGTTGCAATAATTTTGCGATCGACCGTGTTGATATAAATAGTGCTGGGATGACCAGTACAGACAGTCCAGATGTTGGGGCCACGGCTGATCTGGGGTCTGCCGATATGAGTGTGACCAATCTGGCTACCCGGTTAGAACCGCCAGTCGTTAAATCTGACTCGCAACCGAATGAAACCCAGACGGATACCGATGAAGTACCCACGATCGTTCTGCCGATGCAACTCTTCAGCCTGGAAGAAGTAGGACGCACGGATGTAGGCCGTCAACGCGACCACAATGAAGATTACTTTGGGATTGAAACCCAAAACACTAAATTAGAAAGCCCGTCTGGAAAGACGCTCCATGCCCGTAATTTATATATTCTGTGCGATGGTATGGGAGGTCATGCGGGGGGTGAAGTAGCCAGTGCCCTGGCGGTAGATACCCTGCGTAAGTTTTTTCAAGAGCAGTGGCAGTGTCAGGCTTTTCCAGAGTCCAACTCCGGAGGATTACCCGATGCGGCCCTCCTGCATGAAGCCGTGCAGGCAGCAAATCAAGCCATCTACAATGTGAATCAGCAAAACGCCCGTTCTGGGAGCGGTCGCATGGGAACCACGCTGGTGATTGTGCTGATTCACGATACACAAGTTGCGGTTGCCCATGTGGGAGATAGCCGCCTGTATCGTTACACCCGTAAGCGGGGATTGGAACAAGTCACGGTTGATCACGAGGTCGGCCAGCGGGAAATTCAGCGCGGCGTAGATCCAGAGATTGCCTATTCCCGTCCCGATGCATATCAGTTAACTCAAGCTCTGGGGCCACGGGATGGGAATTTTGTCAGGCCGGATGTACAGTTTTTTGAGCTAAACGAAGATATGCTGTTGCTGCTCTGCTCGGATGGCCTATCTGACAATGACTTACTGGAAAAACATTGGGAAACCCATGTGCAACCTTTGCTCAGTTCGCAAACGAATTTAGACAAGGGAGTCAGTGAGTTGATTGAACTGGCAAATCGATACAATGGTCACGACAACATTACAGCGATCGCGATTCGGGCCAAAGTACGTCCTAGTTTAGAGCACTTAAAGTAACGGCCACATCCGGTTGCCATTCCCAGGGGCAGTCCGCCAGCAATGCTTATTGTGACCCTTTTGCATCCTCAAAACTTAACTCCGATCAGGCAGTGGCGCTTTGAACAGGAGCAGGTGGTTCGCATTGGTCGTGCTCCGGGCAATCAGATCATTCTCAACGACCCGGTTGTCTCTCGCTTTCATCTTGAACTGCATCAGATTCCCCCTGATCAAAACGGTGAACCATCACCCTGCTGGGAATTGGTTAACTTTAGCGTTAATGGCACCTTTTTAGAGGGACAGGCGATCGCGCAGAAGCAATTGACTCAAGATATGCTGGTGCAACTGGCCAAAGGCGGGCCACTGCTGCGATTTCAGGTGCAGCTTACCCCAGCCACGCGCAA
>JBBIQC010000322.1:0-3558 GCA_037442585.1 Oscillatoriales cyanobacterium bin_317 | reverse complement strand
TGCCTCTGGGCCAGTTTCTGCGCCGCCGCCAGTCAAGGTCAGCGAACCTCACCCTGCCGCCATCTCCCCTGTCGCGGCTCCGGAGGCAGCCCCGACTCGCTGTACCCATGCCGGAAACCCTCCTGAAAACCTATTTTGTATTCACTGTGGGCAACCCGTTTGGGTGGAAAAAACCATCCGACAGTATCAGGTGTTGCGAGTTTTGGGCCGCGGCGGCATGGGAACCACCTATCTAGTCTGGAACCCGACGGGCGTTCCCAGACCCGTTGGCCCCCCCCAGGGTAGACTGCAGGTGCTTAAGGAAATGAATGCGGACATTGCCCGGATTCCCAAGGCCCAGGAGTTATTTGAGCGGGAAGCCAGCACGCTGAAATCCTTAAGCCATCCCGGTATTCCTCGCTATTATGACTTTTTTATTGAGGATGATAAGAAATACCTGGTGATGGAACTGGTGCATGGGTTGGATCTAGAAAAGCGGGTGCGCCGACAAGGAACTGTTACACCCCGGCAGGGCGTTGATTGGATGATCCAAACCTGCGAAGTATTGAATTATCTGCACAGCCGTCCGACTCCCATTATTCATCGAGATATTAAGCCAGGAAATTTACTGGTTCGCAATCTAGACAATCGTATCGTTGTGCTTGATTTTGGAGCCGTAAAAGCAGTCGGGGCACCAACCGGAACTCGCATCGGGGCAGAAGGCTATAGTGCTCCCGAACAGGTACAGGGACGACCCGTGATTCAGTCTGACCTGTATGCGATCGGCTCCACCCTGATCTATCTCCTGGCAGGAAAAAGCCCGCAGCGTTTTCTGCAACCCGTCAAACAAACTTACCGCTTGAATGTGGAAGGCGTTAGCACAATCCCAGCCTCCATCCAAGCGGTGATTATGAAAGCTACCGCACCGGAAGTCAGCGATCGCTATCAGACGGCGAAAGAACTGATACGGGCACTGCGCGGCTGTTTGTAGATCAATCTATCCAGCAAACCAATTTATTCCTCGTCATCCCAGCTTTCAACGGCCAGCAGATCACTAACGGGATCTTGCATGGTGAAGTCGTAAGCCAGCAGTTCTTGTTTCCAAAAGCTCCAATCGTCCCCATAGAGGAGGGCGATTTTCCAGATACTGTCAGTGGGTCGCAGCAGTTTGGAGTCAACGAGCGATCGTACTTGACGCTGAAACTTAGCCATCGGGTGAATAACCTGTTGGGTCATACCTTCTTCGATCATGAACTCAATTTTGCAAATTTTTGAACATTACTACCCCGGAAGCCCTTCTAAAAATTCAGTAAAGGCAATGCAATATTGCAAATTCTTAATCTTTTTAGGAGCTTCTCCAGGCAACCAATCACCGCTTCTGGACAGAGATGATGCTGTTGCAATTACGCTGAAGCAGCGATTCCAGTTATCGATATTAGCACACTCCTATCCTATGGCAAGCGTTTTCAAAAAAAGCCTAAGAAATAGTGGAGATTACCGAACCAAAGGGGCAGGAATCCTTTAATTTCCATACCAAATAGATTCAATTTGTTGTGCGATCGCCAACTCCCTTTCCTGCAACTGAGTGGGATCCTTCAGTGTCTCGTCGTCTAGTAGCACGGTGACATGGCCTAATTTGCGGCCCGGACGGGACTCCATTTTGCCATACCAGTGAACATGAGCCTGGGGAATCGCAGCCAGACGATCGCGCTGGGCCTGGTAATCCCGATAGGACGTTTCATATCCCAACAGGTTCACCATCACTGCTCCCCGACATCGCAGGGCTGGACTACCCAATGGCAATCCACAAACAGCCCGCAGTTGCTGCTCAAACTGGGAGGTTTCACAGGCATCCAGGGTGTAATGACCAGAATTATGGGTACGAGGAGCAATCTCGTTGACCAGCACATCGCCTGACTGGGTGAGAAATAACTCAATGCCAAAAATTCCCACCACTTGCAAGTGGGTTAATAAGCGTTCAGCGATCGTCGTGACCTGCTTCACCACCGCTTCATCCACAACTGCTGGGGCAAAGACCCGATGACAGACCTGATTCTTTTGTTCAGTTTCCACCACCGGATAGACCACGATCGTCCCATCTACGGAACGAGCCGCCATCACCGCTAATTCCCGCTCAAAGGGGACAAACTCTTCCAAAATCAATGGCACATCTGCTAACCGTTCGACCAGGGGTTCCAGGTCTGTGGCTGTTTTGACAATGAAAGTTCCCTGACCGTCGTACCCATGTCGCCGAGTTTTTAATACCAGTGGATAGCGAGGAGCAGCCAGCGTCTGGACTTCCGCGATCGTCATGGCCGCAAAGTCGGGAGTAGGCAATCCCAATTGCTTCAGGTAAGAGCGCTGATGATATTTATCAAGCAACGGCTCCAGGGCCGTTAAAGCAGGACGAAAACATACGCCCTGTGCGGCGAGTCGAGTCAGGGCCGGTAAGTCAACAAACTCATTTTCAAACGTAATCACATCCGATCGGGATGCCAGTTGTGCCGTGGCCTTGGCATCAGCAATGGGAGCCAGAATCGTTTCACTGGCGATCTCCACCGCTGGATCGGTTTTCTCAGGCGTTTGCACAATCAGGTCAATCCCCAATTTGGCCGCTGCATCCGCCATCATCCAGGCTAATTGTCCCCCACCAATAATTCCTACCCGTTGCAACATCACGCCTTCCCTTGAGACTTTGATGCGTTACGGCTACCGCCTCACACATCCTACAGACTTTGATGTTATCTCTGATTCCTTAAGAACGACATCCTAAGGATTCTCGTGTAGACACCCCAGTTTGGGCGTTGACTCCGCTGGCAACCTGACATAGTTGACGGATTTGTGCTCCATCCAGGATTGCCTCACTGAAATCGGCTCCGGTAATGTCCACGGCTTCAAACGTCGATCGCAGCAGAATAGCATTCGTCAAGATAGCGTTTCGTAAATCGGTGCGTACCATCTGAACCTGATCCAACATGGCTTGAGTCAGGTCTGCTCCCTGCAAGTTGGTTTCAGTCATCGTAGAAGCACTCATCACCGCTCCCGTCAGATCTGCATTTGTGAAATTGGCTCGATTCAAATTGGCATTGGAAAATTCTGCAACTCTTAAGACTTGTCCCGAAAAATCATGATCGGCCAATTCGGCATTGCTGTAAGACGGTGGTGGCGCATACTGACTAGAAAATTTGCTTCCCGATACTGCCGCTTGAACTGGTATTGCCCAGCCGAGCAGAAACAGGAGGAGCAGGCCAATGGCAAGCAGAGGTTTGAGGTTTGAGATTTGAGGTTTGAGTTGAATGAGCAACATCCGGTTTGGCGATCGATTTCTTTTCAGTGTACTGAGTCCTCCCCATCAAATCCCAGATATCCCCTGGGAGTAATCATCCAGTTGGCATAGCTGCGGGTACTCTGATTGCCAATCAAAACCGTAGTCAGCATATCGATCGGCCCCGTGAGCAGTTCAGCAAGGGTGGTTAAGGTGATGTGTTCATCCGGGCGGTAGGCCGATCGCACCAGCGCAACGGGAGTCAGAGGATCGCGATATTGCAAAAAGATGCGTTGGGCGATCGCAATTTGTTC
>JBBIQC010000321.1:0-5978 GCA_037442585.1 Oscillatoriales cyanobacterium bin_317 | reverse complement strand
CTGACCTCGTTTTCTGAGTGTGTTATCTCTAGTGGCTTAAGTTCAGCCGCAGCCGATCTCAATTATCCTCACAGCATACCTGTTGGGGTTCAGTGGCCGACAAGTGCGGTTTTCACCCCTGTCCTTAACGCTGACTACCCAGTCCACCACTTTTTGCTTGGGCCGCTGGCGACAACTTTTCGTTGATGTAGCTGTAAATCTCGCGGAATTTAGGAATAGCCCGCAGTTCCAGGCGGCTACCGTCCTTTAAAGTGATTACCATGTCGCCCCAGCTTCCCAACCCACGAGGTACCGTGACCACTTTAGCAATTTCTGAGTAGACGATATCAGAGCGATCGCGCCCCATCCAGCCCCCTGTGACGGAAATGCGGCGGTTTGTGATCCGGTAGCGCAACCAGAGTGCCCGGACGATCGCACCAATGGTTAAAGGAATGCAGATGACAGTAAACCCTAACAAAATTCCAATGATCAGGTCGCCAATATGGGGACCACCGTCATAGAAAACATCCTCTTTGATAGCCATGAAGCACCTCAGCGTCTACTAGCAACTGCTCTAATTCTTGCAGAAATTGTAAGTAATCGCACTGAGTGGCCTGAGGATGAACAACAACCAGTAAATCCCAGCTTCCACCCATGAAGGGCAATAGTTGCCGCACAATTGCCTGGAGCCGTCGTCGAATGCGATTGCGAACCACTGCCCGTTTATCTACTTTCAGACTGATCGAGAAACCAATGCGGGTTGGTAATGGTTGAGAACTCGATGCAGTGGAGGGGGAGGGCGATCGCCGCAGCACTCGTAACGTCAGATGAGCAGTTTTAAACCGTTTCCCTTGCTGATAGACCTGACTAAAGTCTTGCCGACGTTTAAGCCGATGAGCCTTTGGTAGTCCCACTCCATTCGTTGCCTGTTACAGTTCTACTTTAGGCAACCGCCAACCGCGCCCGCCCTTTTCTTCTCCGAGCTTTAAGCACCCGTTGGCCATTCTTGGTTCGCATCCGGGCACGAAACCCCGAAGTTCTCTTCCGTTTGCGGCGGGTACCGCCCAAAGTGCGCTGAGTCATGGTTGATATCTCCGAAGCTTCCCAAATATGTAAAAAATCACAGCTTACAATTTTAGCATTGTTGAGACTGTGATTTTCAAGAAATATCTTTTGTAGGGGCAAGTTGCGTCTGTCGATCGTGGCAAAACCCGCCTCTACCTAAGAAATTTGAATCACCCAGGTTCCCAGGTAACGCAAGAGCGGCACATCCCCTGGTGATACAATCTGGCAATTGAAGTAAAACATTCCGCCGGTACTGGGGTTTCTGACATTACTAAGCTGGATTTCCACTCTGCTGTTAGCTGGAACTGGTTCGGCAGGAAAAATCTCGATTAAGTTGTTGTCCTTGTTCCACTTGGCTTCTTCAATCTTGACAGACTTCCCCTGCACGATTACCTCAATTTCCTTGGGATCGAAGGAGCCTCTGAAGTAGTCCGGGTATGAGATGGTGAACTGTGCTACAGCCAATTTCATCTTGCTGGCCGGAATTCTCAACCGATAGCGATCCCAGCCGTTTGCTTTGCCGCCAAAATCCAGTCGGTAATTGAGGTTGTCCTCACCTTTCACTCCACCAAACAGCGTTAGTCCTGGTAATCCACTTTGGGCAAAACTCACCAGGGGAACAGTGCCGACTAAGCAAGTTGCGATCGCTAGACCGGAAACAACTCGCCGCACAGGTAATCTCGATAGCATAGACTGTTTACCCAATACAAAAACTTCTCACAAAATAATAATTTTGTGAAGCTTAATTTACTTTGACTTTAGCAGATTGTGTCGGAAAGCATGGAACACATCTGTTACTCTTCCCAGGACAGATAGGGTTCCGAAATTGTTCCTAAACTAGCCGTTCCTCGCGCTAAACTGCGATCACTGCCGCTGTCTGGAGTCGTTCACCATGAACCAAGCTGCTACAGGAGTGTCTTTATACGATCGTGACTTCAATCTCTGGATTGCAGATACCGTTGCTTGTCTAAAAGCAGGGGATTTTGACCATCTCGATTTGGAGAATTTAATTGAGGAGATTGATTCCTTGGGACGGCGCGATCGGCGGGAATTGAAACAACGCCTGAGGGTCTTGTTTGGTCATCTTCTCAAGCGTATGTATGTAGCCTCTCCAGAAGATTTTCGGGGTTGGGAGATGACGATTCGCAATCAGCGCAAGCAATTACAGGACTTGCTGGAAGAGTCTCCCAGCTTGAAGAATTATTTGTTGAGTGAATTCGATCATCTATGGCGATCGACGTTGTCCGAAGTCAAAGAGGATTACCCAACGACCGGGTTTCCCGATGCCTGCCCATTTCCCCAGAATGTAGACTTGTTGCTGACCCAGCGGTTTTGGGAGCAGTAACAGCTAATGCTTGGGTCTTCATACTTCTATTTTTAAGGTGCACATATGAATTCCGATTCATCTTACTCGCCCCCCGTCGATCGCCTGCTGACTTACAAGGATTGCCGCAAACTCAAGAAATGGCCCAATTATCCAGAGTTATTCGGATTTACCGCAGAGCACATCCCCGATCTGATCCGCATGGCCACCGATTCAGCGTTGAACTGGGCAGATTCTGACAGTCTGGAAGTCTGGGCACCGATGCATGCCTGGAGAGCACTGGGGCAGTTGCACGCGGAAGCGGCGATCGCTCCCCTGCTGGCAGTTGTTGACGAATTGGAAGAAAGCGACTGGTTCAATGAGGAACTTCCCGAAGTGTTTGCCCAGATTGGAGTCGCCGCTATCCAACCGTGCCGAGAGTTTCTGGCAGATCCGTCCCATCCTCTCTATCCACGGGTGACAGTAGCTTTCTGTCTGGAAAAAATTGGTAACACTCATCCGGAACTGCGATCCGAGTGTGTGGCCGCTTTAACGGAGCAACTGTCTCACTTTCAAAAAAACTCCCCAGAATTGAATGGTTTTCTCGTTTCGTATTTACTTGATCTAAAGGCGGTAGAATCAGCTTCCACAATGGAACGAGCGTTTGCCGCCAAATGGGTCGATGACAGTATTGCCGGAGACTGGTTGGATGTCCAGTACTCGCTGGGTCTGATCTCCCGTGCGGAACTCCGGGAACGCCGTTTTACTGTGGATGCGGAACATCTGGCTAAAAAGGCTACCAACCCGATCGCCGCGCCTCCCCGTGGGTTTGGAGGAACCGGGAAGCTGTCCTCGAAGAAGAGTAAGAAAAAGTAGTAGCTGTCGCCTGAACGTACCCGATATTGGCTGTCCCTGCCTTTGATTTTTTTGCAACCCAATGGCGGAAAGATGGGTTTGAAAAAACTTTGATCATAATCACTTCGATCGCAGAGAGTATCAACCCTCGCGAAAATAGCACAGCCATTCCAGCATCTCTGGGTCTTTGTCAAAGCTGAGGAGGGAAAGTTTATCCGGATGTTCGAGGAATTCACGGGCCAGGAGGTAGCCTGCGATCGTCCAGGTCTGGAATTTGCGGCAGGCTTTTCCTACCAGGCGACCATTTCTGCCATCGTAGTATTCGGCCCACTCATCCTCACTGAGGCGACGTTCTGCAATTTCAATGGCTCTCCAGGCCAGATCCGTGCGTCCTGTCTTTTGAGCCGCCGCTGCTAGGAGCCAGAGCAAGACGGGCCAGTTGCCGCCATTGTGATACGACCAGGGGACATTTTTGGGGTCACAGCCTGTGAGAATCTTCCATTCCAGATCTTCCACTGCCGGAAAGCAAATTTTCATTGGCATATAGCCCACCAGATCCGACCAGCGCTGCTCAATCAACTCCATAATTGAGTGGGATTCGCGATCGCTAGCCAAAGACGACACCACCGCCATTAAATTACCCAGGGTAAAAAAGCGAAAATCCATCTGCGCTGGCCCCAAATTTCCCGCCAGATAGCCTCCTGTTTCTGGCATCCATTCGGTCAACCAGTAGGGAATTGAATCGGGATAAATATTGAACTTATTGATGGCAGTTTCGCCAAACTCCTCGCCTCGATAGCGATAAATATCATTCAATCGCTTTAAATCAATCCAGTAGTACTCCCGGATGTGGTAATTCAACACACTCAGACGTTGATTGACAATCTGCCGAAACACATCTCCACGTCGTCCGGGAGCGAGTAATTCTCGCGCCGATCGCAATGCAGCATAAAATAAGGCTTGAATTTCTAAGGGATGCCCATACACACCCATGCGGCGATCGATCATAAAGGCACCATCAGGAACCAGTAGCGTGGGGTACATATCAAAGCGATCGGCCAGACACAGTTTCAGAATCAGCATCATCCCCTGCTGAAATTCCGGTCGGTGGGCCAGATCGATATCCCCCGTCGCCCGAACATAAGCCCGTAGCAGAATCAGCCACCAGAGACAGGAATCGACTGGAGTAACCCGTCCGATCGCGTGTTCCCCAAAATCGGCAATTAAAAACTGTTCCCCATCCTGATGCTTCACTTTAAAGCTGGCGGGCATCAATCCCTGTCCAGCATTGAAGCAATCCATCTGCTTATCGCTACTCTGTAAGGCCAGGGTTTCAATTAAAAAATTGCGGACAATCTCACTCTGCCCTTTGATCAAAAACAGTAACGCACAGGGCACAAAATCCCGCATAAAGCACTGATCATAATTGAGGGCTTCCACATAGGGATCTTGGGCCGCTACAGTGCCTACAGCCCGTCCCCGGTAATAAACCACTGCCTTGTCCAACAGGTTCCACGCTTCTTTTACGAGATAACTCGTCGATATCATTGCTACGGTGTCCTTAGTAGTAATCAAACTTAAAAACTGATGTCCCCAATCCTGAAACTGCCCTCTCTATCAGCCTGTTGCTCCTGCAACACACCTCAAAAGAGACCAGTTTCCTATCAGTCCCTAAAAATTACGAAATTAAACCAAGTCCAGCTAGAGAACGGTCGTTTTCGTATAAAAGAAACGACGGTTCTGGACTTGGACAAGGGTTAAATAGCAGCCCTAAGTAGATCGGTGGAAATCAACTCTGGATAAAACTGTCATGAGTCATGAGTTCCCGTAGGGTGCTGTTAGCGCCAGCGTAACGCACCGATCAAATGGGAATCACCTGTTATGTCATTACAGCTAATGGCTAAGAATCAATGGCGATCATGATTCTGAATTGTGTCAGTCCACAGATCGTGAATGAATTAAAACAACACCCTGGTCTTTAAAAAAAGAATTCTCCTGACCTCTGAAACTAGAGGACTGAGGGTAGGAGAGTTTGAAGCAGGCCAGAAAGAAAGGCGATTCGTCTAGCTGCATCACTGTACAGGTAAACACCTCTTTCTTCCGGAGGAAATGCACCTTCTCACTCTAAGCTAATGGGTTTCCCCGTTGACCTTAGTAAATTCTTAGTAAGGGAGTGGGGAGGAATAGCAAGAAACTGATGAAGATTGATAGAAACGGGACGAGGAGAGTTCAGAACTCAGTTCCTCGGCTTTCTGCTGTTTCAGAATGAAGATTTTGTAATGTGTGACAGAAATCACGGCGATCGCCCCTGAACATCACAGGCAAACCGCCCTCAGCATCACCAATCAGACTGGGCAATCACCGGATACTAAAGGAGTCGAGTTCCCCCGTCACCTATGTCTACCCATCGTTTTCCTGTTATGTCCCTGGAACAAGTGGTAAACCGGATTCTGAGTTCTCGCCAGATCACCCACGAAGATCAGCATTTGTTACTCCTGTGCAGGACGCTCACCCCGCAGGAGGAAGTATTGATCGATCGAGTCTTTGATAAATTGCATCGGGGATTGCTCAAGGTAGTCGATTAAAAGCCATAGGCTACCCCTTCGCCGCGCGGATCTGCTGCTCCTTCCAGTGTCCCCTCCGGCGTTCGGACGATCGCATTGGCATTGCCCCACCCCGATCGCTCTTGAATTCGCTGCCCTCGTCGCTGCAACTCTGCCAGGGTCAACGGATCAAAGCCAAACGTTTCGACTATCACCTGATCCGGCAACCATTG
>JBBIQC010000320.1:0-5981 GCA_037442585.1 Oscillatoriales cyanobacterium bin_317 | reverse complement strand
TGTGGATTTCGCTGGGTATGAAACGGTATTTGCCAATTTGGTTCGCCATAAGCTGGGTATTCCTGGGACTCACGGGCTGCGATCGACGGGGCAATTTAGTCAGCGAGACTCGTTGCAGTAGTGCGATCGCAGAAGTCACTAACACCTGGCGCGTGACCTACTACACCAACCGAACTCATCTGAATCCTAATAATGTGCGGGTTGAAGAATTTGGCAAGACTCAACTGACTAATCGCAATGGGGAAAAACCAGTTAATGCCGCTTCTGGGCCAAATGAGGATGGGGTATGGTTTCCGGCCCTTCCCCCTGAACCCACTCCAGAAGAGATCGAAAATCAGCGCCAGTTTGGTGAGCGGTACGACCCGCCTGAACTAAACCGCAATGTAAAATTTACCCTGCAATGTACAGTGGGCGATTTAGCTGCCGATGGAGCGATTTATCGGCAGGCGATCGTGGCTCTGCGGGTCAGCAGAAATTTCCGCGTGAGTTATAGCATGGGTCAAGTCCTGCGAGTTCTGACTCCTTCAGCAGAAGAAAAAACAGCCACCAAGCGGAACTCTGCCATGCCAGATCAGGAACCCGATGAAGTCGGTCGCCCCCTGCCCGAACCCTCGTCACCCGTGGTGTATGTAGATCCCGTGATTGGAAATGATCGGGCGATCGGCTCCGAATCCCAACCCTTAAAAACCATTACTCAAGCATTAAAAACGGTTCAAGCGGGAGCGATCATCCAACTGCGCCCAGGCTTGTACAGTGCCGAAAGTGATGAGGTGTTTCCGCTGCAGATTAAACCCGGTGTCACCCTCCGAGGAGATGTCCAGGCGCAGGGGAGGGGCATTCAAATTACGGGAGGTGGCAAGTTTCTTAGTCCCACTTGGGCCGGACAAAGTGTGGTCATCGTTGCGGGAGGCGATGCCCGGATTGAAGGCGTGAGCGTCACCAATCCCAACACTCGCGGCACGGGTATCTGGGTTGAGGCGGGTTCCCCAATCATTGAACACAGTACGTTTATGGGGAACAATCGGGAAGCCATCTTTGTTTCTGGGAGTGCTGCTCCCAAAATTCGCAGCAATATCATTGATCAAAATGGCGGCAATGGCATCTCCTTTACCCGTGATAGTAGTGGTGTAGCAGATAGCAATATCATCCGTAACAGTGGGTTTGGGGTGTCGATTACTGAACGGGCCACGCCTCGCCTGGTGAAAAATCAAATTACTCAAAATAAAGATGGCGTGGTGCTATCGGGAGAAACCCAACCCCTGTTGCGCTACAACACGATCGAGAACAATGCCCGCGATGGGATCGTGATCACAAGCACCGCTGAACCAACCCTCAAGCAAAATACCTTCAATGGCAATGGTCAGTACGATGTGCATAATGCCACCAGCAAACCTGTGAAGGTAGAAGAGGCTCAGTTAGCGGAATTGAAAGTGAAGGGGCGAGTAAATTGACTGGCAAGTAAGTTCATGAGATGCAAGCTTCTCCACATTATGGAGTGGATAAATAAAAAATATCTGAGTCAACTCCAATTAGCTTTTTGATGTTGTAAATCATCTCTTCGCTCTAACAAATTAGTCATTCAATCTTTTGGGCTTGGAGGTATTATTGTTCTTATACGAGGTCTTTGATTTGAATTATTTGGAGGAGATAGGTACAACTTTGGACACTCAGCACCACGTGCTATTTCTAAACTAGGCGTACCTGGCTGTATATTGATCTGAGTTTCTGAAGCACAATTACTTGAATTGGGCATACACGCTTTTGTAAAGTGAATGCCAGGTAGAAGTGACGTTTGAACTGATGTATTTGGAGCTAAAGCTTTCGCAATTAAGACATTATCCACATAATAGTCCTGAGCCTCACAATTTCTGTTGTATATCGATACTGTAATTGGACAATCGTTGCTACGGGCAATAGGTATCAACCTATTTTCTTTCTTAGTCAAATCCCAATCAACTGCTTTGCCACATACTGAATTATCGGATCTACAGGTCTGAATCTTCACCTGTTCGGGGGGGATTTTAATGACCCACTGAGCCTCATTGGGTGAAAGTTTTTCCATTTTCAATTCTCCATCAACATAGATATCAGCAGGATAACAATCATTATTTTGAACAATGACTGGAACTGCTTTCACCCAAGAATCATAAAATTTTAAACCTAATCCTCCTGTTAAAAGCCCTGTAATGCCTGCGGCAACGATGGTAGCAATCGGCATCCACTTATTGTCTTTATCATCACTGTTATCGCTCATAGCTACCTCCTTAAAACATTTGAGGGGACTAAAGAACACATGAAACGCTCAGCCCTCAAAGTTTTATTTACTGGCAACTTGTTTCTATATTCATATTTTAAGTAGTAGAAAACATTAGATCTCACAAAATACGGACTGGTTAAAAATTCTTTGCCTCCAGAGGGAGTTTTTTGCTAACCCATCTCCAGAAACACAACTGCAGGGGACTCTCAAACGGGTTTCAAGCTAGAAGATATAAGTCTTACGTGGTTGGAATGTTGGGTGAGTGGATGGTGGGTACCCAGCGGCTGGCGATCGGCATCCGCCACCCCACTCCAAAGGCGCGATCGGTGACTTTCAGAACTGGGGGAGCCTGCCGCCGTTTGAATTCCGCACGAACGACCAGTCGGGTTACTTTATTAACAATTTCGGGATCATGTCCGGCGGCAACAATTTGATCCGGGGTTTGATGATGGTGGATCAGACGAACCAGGATGTCATCCAAAATGTCATAGGGAGGGAGCGAATCTTGATCGACCTGACCGGGTTTGAGTTCGGCACTGGGGGCTTTGGTGAGAATGGGATAGGGGATGATTTCGGATTTTGGATTTTGGATTTTGGATTTTAGATTACAGAAGGAGTAAGAATCAGAATCAGAGTTGAGCCATTGGCAGATGGAGTAGACGCGGGTTTTGGGAACATCAGCGATCGCGGCCAGACCACCATTCATATCGCCATACAGGGTGCAGTAGCCAACCGCCATTTCGGATTTGTTGCCAGTAGATAAGAGCAAGTAGCCGAATTTATTGGCGATCGCCATCAGCAGGTTGCCGCGAATGCGGGATTGAATATTTTCTTCGGCAATACCAAATTCTGTTCCGGCAAACATTTTCTCCAGGGTACGATCGTAGCCCTGCATCAGTTCCCCGATCGGCAGGGTTTGAGTCTGAATCCCTAGATTCTCTGCCAACTGTAAGGCATCCTTGATGGAGTGAGCGGAACTATAGGGAGAGGGCATCAACACACCTAAGACATTCGCCTGTCCCAAAGCTTCTGTGGCGATCGCCGCCACCAGGGCCGAATCAATTCCGCCACTGAGGCCAATCACTGCTTTGGAGAAACCACACTTCCGGGCATAGTCTCGTACTCCCAACACCAGTGCGCTCCAGATTTCGGCATCCTCACTATCTGGTAAGGGGGCGATCGTGGTTTCTGGCAATGGCTCTAGATCCTGAGTGTCCAGGCTATAGTTCACAAACACCAGATCCACTGCAAAACTACGGGCACGGCAGATGACTTCACCCTGGCGATTGACGACAACACTATAACCATCAAAGATCAGGTCATCATTGCCACCCACCTGGTTCACATAAATCAATGGCTGATCAAAGCGAGTAGCCGCGTGTTTCAACATGGCTTCCCGCACTTTTTGCTTACCTGCAGAAAAAGGGGAGGCAGAGAGATTAATCGTGAAATCGACTCCTACCTGAGCCAGATCGGCAACGGGATTAATGTCATAGTTACGTTTTCCCCAAAATTCCTCATCGTTCCACAGGTCTTCGCAAATTGTGACTCCGATGTGGAGGGAGATTGGGGATTGGGAGTTAGGGATTGGGGATTGGGAGTTAGATAGATCTGGAGTTAAACGATGAACTGAGGGGGTGAGGGAAAAGTGGTTGGGTTGGAGGCCGGGTTCAAAATAGCGATCTTCGTCGAAGACATCGTAAGTGGGTAAGAGGCGTTTGTGGAAGATTTGTTGAATAGCTCCGTCACTCAGGAGGGCTGTGCTATTAAACAGAGGCTTACCACCTTCTTTGCCAGCATCAGGATTTAGTGTGACCACACCGACCAAAGTCCTGAGTTGGGGAGGTAACTGCTGGGCTAACTGGGCCAGAGCTTGGGCCATCGCCTCGATGAAGTCGGGATGCATCAACAAATCGCGGGGAGGATAGCCACACAGCGAGAGTTCTGGGGTGAGCAGAAGTTGAGCACCTTGAGAACTCGCTTGGTGGGCTGCGGCCAAAATGCTTTGGGCGTTTCCAGCAATGTCTCCAATGGTTGGATTAAGTTGGGCGATCGCAATCTTCATATAAACACCATCGGCTTGTCTTTGTAGGGTGCAAATGCTTCAGCATCAAAGCGGTACAGGCTGGCAGGCCGTCCGGCTCCCCTGGATACCTTGATGCCCGTATCTGAGAGGAAGCCTAATTTGAGCAGGCGCGATCGGAAATTGGAATAGTCAGAAAAATTGTCTCCCAGAACAGTGATATATAACTGGTACAAATCACTCAGGGTGAACAGTTCGGGCAGCACCTCAAAGGCCACCGGGCTATATTCCAGCTTATTTTTCAGGCGACGATGACCGTATTCCAGGACTTGATTGTGGTCAAAAGCCAGGTTTGGCACCTGAGCGAGGGGATACCAGGCAATCCCACTTACCCCATCAGCAATCAGTTCCGCTTCGGCAAATCGCACCAGGGCAAAGTAGCTCACAGATAGGTAACGCACTCCATAACTATCGGGGGATTCACGGGGATCGCGGTGCGGACCACCAAAAGTATAAAGCTGCTCCAAATATAAGTTGTGAACCCGAATCTTTTCCGAAAGAATCCGATAGGCGGCATCTTCCAGAGATTCTCCCTGTTGCACCAGCGTTCCCGGCAGGCTCCACTGCCCCAGAAACGGTTCTTCCTGACGCATGACGAGCAACACCAGTAGCCGATTCTGGGCCGTGTCCACTGAAAAAATGACATTATCGACTCCAACTTTGAAGTCTGCTAGGTGACGGGTTCCGGTATGGGTTGCTTTTCTGGGGGGGCTTCCTGGCATGGGTATAGGTGCTCCCGATGGATGTAATCTTCAATCTGAGGCGTTAATCCAATACTTTCTCCATGCTCTCGATAAGCTGTGGAGGACGTTGCTGGCCCCATCAGGTCGGCGATCGCCACTCTGGCTCCCCGTTGTCTCAACGCCTCTAGATCTGCCTCCCTCAAAGAATAGCCCGGTCTAGGAACAATCAGCAGATCAATGTCTTGCAATAGATCATCAACCCGATACCAGTTTGGCAACTGAGCAATCAGGTCGGATCCTATTACTAGCGTAAACCGGGCATTGCGCCAATATCTTTTGGCGATTTGTAGCGTATGAAAGGTGCGTGGCTTGCCCAGTTCAGGATACAACCGCACATTCTGTCGGGGAGTATGCAGGTTCTGAATCATCAATCCCAGCATGGCCATCCGATGAGGCAGAGGAGTCTGTTGCTGCTTAAACGGATTGTCCGATGCCCACACGGCCACCCAATCAAAGTGATCGGCCAACCAGTTCAGAATTACCTGATGTCCAAGGGTCGGAGGATCAGCGCTGGTGCCAAAGAGTGCAATATTGAGCATGGGCAGAGAGAGTGAAGAGTGAAGAGTTGAGAGTGAAAAGTGAAGAGTTTAAGAGTTTTGTCCTTTGTCCTTTGTCCTTTGCCAATGACGAATGACCCATGACCCATGACAGGCTATCCACTATCCACCTCCCGTTTCGGCAATCAATGACAACAGCGCCGGGGACAGTTCAACGGGAATGGATATCGGTTGACGAAGTTCACGGGTAACGGCAGGCAGAGAAGCAACCGATTGGGCTGTGCGCTGAGCGATCGCTTCCAGGGACTCCGGCGGATACAACCGCTGACCTTCTTTCATGACCAATTGCAGCAGTGAAACCTCGGAAGAAGAAGATGGATTTTGGATTTTGGATTTTGGAT
>JBBIQC010000319.1:0-5990 GCA_037442585.1 Oscillatoriales cyanobacterium bin_317 | reverse complement strand
ACACAGCCACTGTCTGGATTGAAGTCCACCATGCCCGCTTTTTCAGGGCGATCGCAGGGAAACAGTCCCAACACCACATCCGCCCCTGTGCGAGACTGACGGGCAATCAACCGTACATACACCTCGTCTGGCTGCAGCAGAATATCCGGAAATCCCAGCGCTACCCGCGCATTCTGGACAAAGGGATAGGCTTGATCCAGGGTATAGGGCACTCCATAGGGCAACCCCAGCATCAGGTAGCCCAGATGCATATCCACCAATTTCCCATCCCCAAAATAGGCAGGCAGATCCCATTTACCCGATCGCAGGATCAAAAAAGCTTTGCGGATTCCGGCCAGACGCATTTTTTCCAGCAGGTAATGGCTGACCACTTTGGGACGTAGTTTGCCCTCTGGAAGCGATCCCAACCCAACAGGATATAACTCTTTACTGAGCGGCAGGGGAGCCAGACGAGTTGCCTGTCCACCACAGGGAATCAGGCCAATCACTTCCAGCGGGCTGTTCTCCATTTGGCTCCATACTCCAGGTTTTCTACCAACTCCCCTTGTATACAGGCGGTTCGGTGAAACGTCCCTACCGCCCATCCACCCGCCTACCCATCCACCCATGCCCCCCTAACCCAGTAAGATGAATCAGTGGAACGTTGGAGCCAGATCAGATTGTTAGCTGCACTATTGTACGGTCAGGAAGATTTACGGTTAGAGCAAGTTCCAGATCCCTCTCCTGCGGCTGGAGAAGTGGTGATCCGGGTGAACGCGGCTACCACCTGTGGCACCGATCTAAAAGTCTGGCGTAGAGGAGGACATGCGAAGATGCTGAAACCTCCTACCCTGTTTGGTCATGAAGCCGCTGGCACGATCGTCGCGTTGGGAGCAGGGGTAACAGGTTGGCAGGTGGGCGATCGTGTGGTGGCCAATAACTCGGCTCCCTGCCTCAACTGTTTTTTCTGTCGAAAACAAGAATATTCCCTGTGTCAGAATTTGCTGTTCAACAATGGCACCTTTGCGGAATACCTGAAGATTCCTGCCCCGATCGTGCAGCAAAACTTGTTACCCATTCCCGATCATCTGCCCTTCGCCCTAGCATCCATGACGGAGCCGCTGGCCTGCGTGCTGCATGGGGCGGCGCGTGCCAATGTTAAACCGGGCGATCGGGTCGTGATATTGGGGGATGGAGCCATTGGTTTAATGTTTGTGGCAGCATTAGCTTCTGGATTGGCAGAGTGGAGCCAGGAGTCAATTCGTCAATCTCCCTTGACAGAAGTGTTCCTGTTTGGTGGTAATGACCAGCGGCTCCAAATTGGAGAGAAGTTGGGAGCTGTAAAGACCTTCAACTATAAGCAGGTCGAAGACGTTCCCGGTCTGGTCAAACAATTAACCGATGGTTGGGGGGCCGATGTGGTAATCGAAGCGACGGGAGTTCCCTCGGTCTGGGAATTGGCGATCGCCTGCGCCCGTCCGGGAGCTACCGTCAACTTATTCGGCGGCTGTCCGCGAGATTCCACCATCACGGTCAATACCGACCAACTTCACTACAGCGAACTTACATTAAAGGGAGTCTTTCACAACACCCCACAATACGTCCGGGCCGCCCTGAACCTGTTAGCCAGTCGCACTTTACCCCTGGAATTATTACTCAGTGGCGAACAACCCCTGACCCAACTGGGGAATGTGTTTGAAGCCATGAAGCAGCGGCAGGTGGTAAAAGTGGCGATCGTTCCTGAGTAAATAGTGGATGGTGGCTAGGGTAAAGCTGTCATCTGTCCCTGGTCATTCGTCATTGGCAAAAGCCAATTCAAAACTTAAAACTCATCCCCCTACTGCTGTTTTCCCGTCCCGGTCTTAGCTGGAGCAGCAGGTGGACTTTCGATGACTAATTTGCCGTCCTTAACAGAAATTTTTCCCCCCAGGGCTTTAATTTGTTGTTTAGCTCGCTCCTGGGTATGCTTGTCGCCGATCGCTGCCGCTTGTTGATAGATAGTGGCCCAGGAGGCAATGCGGACAGGTTTACTGTTGGGATCCTTCTTCAGGAAACCAGCCGTTTGCTCAAACAGGGGGCCATATTCGGCATACGGGGTGCCTTCAACCCATTTCGCCGCCATTTGTAAGGAATGAATTGCTCCTGGAATATCCCCCAACAGCAATAATTGATCCAGACTCATAAATCGCCAAACCTGGAAGGCTTTGGGATTAATGTGGGGTGACAGGGCTTTGGTTCCCCGCTGCATGAGACTAATGGCTAATTCTGGTTGACCAAGCTGATAAGAAATGCTTCCTGAAAGAAACAGATAAGCCTCCACAAAGCGGGGATCTAGCTGAGTAATGATGTCGAAATACTGGGGACTGAGAGAAAAGCCGGTTTTTTCGCGGGCTGGGTCATCCCCAAAATATTGCAGAAAATTGAGAAACGTCCAATCGGCCAACACATTATCAAAGCCAAAACTGGGTGATTGCTTCAGCAGGGCCAACCGTAGGGCTTCCTGCCGCTCAGCCTGCTTAGGATTTTCTACCCATTGAGATGGACGATCGATCTGCGATCGCTGCATCCAAACAACTCCAGCTAAAGCGGCAACAGCGATCGTACCGGTAACTAACGAGCTAATCCAACTTTTGGTGCCACGTGACGAAGATGTCATACACCCCTTCCTGCCTGCCAAGACATATTAATCAACAAATTAGTCTGTGTCAGCGAAGCCAGTATTAAGGCTTCCACCAGACGTAATCAATCTTCAATTTTCATAAAAGCGAGATAAAATAAATTCAGCAAAATTTATGTGAACACCCCTAGTCGAAATTGAAAATCTCTGGTTAGATTGTCGCAAAGACTTTCTCCAGTCTATCCCTTTAGTTAGAGTGCGTTATAAGTAGTTAGAGTGCTTCAGTGGCTTAACATCCAAGACAATCGGTGAACTGTCATCTGTTTTATAGATTGAGAGCCAATCGCAAGCGTATTGTGATGTAGCTGGCTAGTGATTACCAACCTAACGGAGGCCGTCATTCCCTCTCTGGCTTTTTCTGTAAACCTGAGTAGTGGTAGCAAATCCGGTTTCGAGGGTGCTAAGTTTTCAATGGCAGTGTGAGGCGTGCTCTACAGTCCCTGCAGCAAGCTGAATTTTCAACTCTCATACAGTTAATTCAATGAACCGAACTCCCAAGCGTCTTTCCCTCCCTAAATTGGCATTATTTGGAGGAGCAGTTGCGGCTACTGCCGCGATATCTCTGTTTGGCCCAGGTTTAGGTCGTGTCCGAGCCGCTCTTCAAGACAGTCCTAAGGCCGTCTTGGACGAGGCATGGCAGATTGTTAACCGGGAATATGTGGACGGTAATTTCAATCATGTAGATTGGCAGGCAACGCGACAATCTTTATTAAGTAAGAACTACACATCCAAAAAGGACGCTTACCAGGCACTGCGGAAAGCGTTGGAGCAACTTGGAGATCCCTATACTCGCTTCATGGATCCGGCGCAGTATCGATCGCTGACGGATCAAACCTCTGGGGAACTCTCTGGGGTGGGGATTCGTTTAGAAGTCAGTGAAAAGACCAAAGCGCTGACGGTTGTGGAACCGATCGAGAATTCTCCGGCCCTGAAAGCGGGAATTAAACCGGGAGATCGTATCCTATCCATTAACGGTAAATCCACCAAAGGGATGACCGTTGAGGATGCGTCCAATCTCATCCGGGGCGATGTCGGCACCAAGGTGAACCTAGAAATTCGTCGGCCGGGAACTACAGATTTCACCCTGGCTTTGACCCGTGCCCGGATTGAATTACCCACGGTACGGTATTCGCTCAACCAGGAAGGTACTCGACGCATTGGTTATATTCGCTTAAATGAATTTAGCTCTCATGCCGCTGAACAGATGCGGAAGGCGATCAAGAGCTTAACCGAGCAAAAAGTTGATGGATTTGTCCTGGACTTACGGGGGAATCCCGGTGGTCTCCTGCAAGCCAGTGTGGAAATTAGCCGCATGTGGATGGATCAGGGTGCGATCGTGCGCACGGTCGATCGCAAGGGTAAGAGCGAAGAGATTACCAATAACCAAACCGCAATGACCAAGCTGCCCCTGGTCGTTCTGGTAGATGGCAATTCTGCCAGTTCTAGTGAGATTTTGACAGGAGCTTTGAAAGACAATGGACGGGCTACCATTGTAGGCAGCCAAACCTTTGGTAAAGCACTTGTGCAGTCTGTCCATAACCTATCGGACGGTTCCGGTCTGGCTGTGACGATCGCTCACTACTACACCCCCAAAGGGACAGATATCAGCCATAAGGGAATTTCCCCCGATATTAAAATTGACCTGAACGAGCAGATTCGGAAGCAATTAGCGTCTAATCCTAAACTGTTGGCAACCCCCCAAGATCCTCAATATGCGGGTGCAATTTCTGAGCTAGAAAGAATTATCCTGGCTCAGCCTCAGCGCTCCAACCCCGAAAAGCAAGCGATTAACCTGGAAAAATAAAGGGTCATCGTGCCAATAAAAGGTAGAGACGTTTCGCCGGAACGTCTCCATCAGCAATTGTCCGAGATTAAGCCCCTTTTTCTCTAAGCTGGCTCACGAGATGCCGTAGCTCTGGCAGGATCAGTTTTTCCATCGCCAGAGCTACGGCTTTTGTAGAACCAGGAATGGCAAAGATAAGTTGATTATCGATCGTTCCTGCAATGGCGCGGGAGGCGATCGCTCGTGAGCCAATTTCCTGGTAACTCAACATCCGAAAGAGTTCACCAAATCCTGGTAGGGTCTTTGCTAACAGCGCGACGACTGCATCGTAAGTGGTATCTCTGGGAGCGATCCCCGTGCCCCCATTGAGAATCAATACGTCCACGTCAGGCTGTTGCTTGAGCGTCTGAATTTGAGCCTGAATTTGGGCGGGTTCATCTTTGACCAGTGTATAAGCCTGGATCTGATGTCCGGCTGTTGTCAGCAGTTGCTGGATGAGTTGACCACTGCGATCGTCCTGCACCGTCCGGCTATCGCTCACGGTTATGACGGCACAACCGACGGCAAACTCTGCTGCATCGGGATGGGGAATAGCCGTCATAGCTCAGGACTTGGTAAATCCCAGCCCGTGTTCTTCCGCATACCGTTCCATAAAGCGCATGAACCGCTCCCATTGCTCTACTGATTTAATCAAATAGGTCGCTTCAATGGCTTCTGGTTGACCATTGATAAACTTGGCTTTCACTTCGCGGGTGCTAATTTCCCCTTCCTCGTCAATCAAGTACATGCCTGTGATGCTTTCGGTGTTGCTGTTGCTGAGCGCTTTGGGATTTTGGAAGTAAAAGGTCGCTATACCATTGCTGCCATCACGCGAGCGAGTCAGGCGAACGTCAGGAATTACCTCTTCGTCAATCCCTCTGGAAAACTGAATTTGAGCCATAGTTCTATGTGCGGTTGCCGATTTACAAAATGTTGACGTCTCTTCATCATCTCATACGAGATTAACTAACCTTAATCAAAGTATCGGTGAACTGATCGAACGGTTTCCTGGCTCCCCCCGCTTCCCTGAGAATGATGGGCTAAACTATTGACCAGACGATTGGGATGTGCCCACATTTGGATTCATTGGTGAAGTACTTCTTTTTATCGGACGGCTGGATTGTCGGTCGGGTTTGGGAACTGGGAGGGCTGTGGAATGAAAGCGGTTGGCGACGTAAACCGCACATTCAGCAGATGAATCTTTGTATTTGGGAGCGGGGGGAACAACTCTGGCTCTACCAAGTTGAGGATGGCGTTCTGATGGTGGAAGTCAAACCCGGTGAGGGCATTCACGTTGAAGCCGCTGCCAAGAATATTGGTCAAGTCGTTCTTAAAAGACTGATGACTGCCGATCAGGTGCTCGATCGCCTCTGCTCTTCTACAAAACCTACCCAAAACCCCTAGAAACGTTTTGCGATAATCGCTGCTCTACTGCAATGCGACTGATTGTCGTAACAGGACAACCCGACGACCATCCACGATGGTGGCCCAAAAGCCGCGATCGCTGAGAGC
>JBBIQC010000318.1:0-5993 GCA_037442585.1 Oscillatoriales cyanobacterium bin_317 | reverse complement strand
CCCACATGCAGTTGGCTGCCATCGACAATGCCAACCAGAGCAGCCCCAAATGCCACTCCACAAAGGAGCAGGAGCCTGGGTCGAGGGAGAAACCTGTGGGACAAATCGAACAAGGGCATGATGATTCCGAATGCTTAAACGTGTGGCCTG
Source organism: Oscillatoriales cyanobacterium bin_317 (assembly GCA_037442585.1). Classification (GTDB taxonomy): domain Bacteria; phylum Cyanobacteriota; class Cyanobacteriia; order Leptolyngbyales; family Leptolyngbyaceae; genus Leptodesmis. The sequence continues at coordinate 5,843 of JBBIQC010000318.1, read as the reverse complement.
TCACGGTGAGTAGTCTACTCGTTGGTGGTGCCAGCACGACAAGAATTACTCGACATTCGCTCCACGATTTGGTTCCTGGTGGACTCTGCACGGATTCCCTTTACGGGTATGTTTAAAGACCCCCAGTTTGTGGCGAATCCTTTTTTTAGCACCAGATCCCCTTTATAGTGATCTGTGTGAAGCGTCTCTCGGCTGCAAAGCATTGAACCCAGCAACAATTTTTCTTTTTTAGAGAAGACTGTTGCTTCAAGAAGAATCCGATCTTCAGGCTGTCAAGCGGTAGCGTGAGGAAATGCGCCATCGTCTCAGAAAAATTTTTGACCTAACCTAATCAGCGAAGTACATCATCTCATGGGTAACACAACGGCACACCAGGACAGTCATCAATTTCAAGTAAATGGAGGGTTTCAGGGGCAACGCTGGCTGGTCGAAGAGCGGGATGCCTGTGGGGTGGGATTTATTGCAACACCCAAAGCGAATGCCAGTCATGATCTGGTAGAAAAAGCACTGGCGGCGGCGACCTGTTTAGAACATCGAGGCGGCTGTAGTGCCGACCAGGATTCTGGCGATGGTGCAGGGATTATGACAGCGATTCCCTGGGACTTGTTCAGCCAGTGGTTGAGGGCGAACAATATTCCGTTGACCAATCCAGAGCACATTGCGGTAGGCATGGTATTTTTGCCGCAGGAAAGCGAAATGGCGGCGATCGCCCGTCAGCTTCTGGAACAAACGATCGCGGAGGAAGGAGTCACGGTACTCGGTTGGCGAACGGTGCCGGTGCGTCCAGAAGTTTTGGGAGTGCAGGCGCGGGAAAACCAGCCCCAGATTGAGCAGATCTTTGTGCGCTCCGAGAAGCCAGGAGATGAGATCGAGCGGCAACTGTATCTGGTGCGGAAGCGAGTGCTGCAGGCAGTTGAAGCCAAGGCCAAAACAGTGGGCAATCCCCAAGCCTTTGAAAATTTCTACATTTGCTCCTTCTCCTGCCGCACGATCGTTTACAAAGGCATGGTGCGATCGGCCGTTTTGGGCGAGTTTTACACCGATTTACGCCATCCTGACTACAAGAGTTCTTTTGCCGTCTACCACCGTCGCTTCAGTACCAACACCATGCCGAAGTGGCCGCTGGCTCAACCGATGCGGCTGCTGGGACACAACGGCGAAATTAATACGCTGCTGGGCAATATCAACTGGATGATGGCGCGGCAGGCGGATCTGGCCCATCCCTGCTGGGGCGATCGCTTACCGGATTTAATGCCCACCGTCCGTGCCGAAAACAGCGATTCCGCTAACCTGGACAATGTGTTTGAACTGCTGGTGCGATCGGGCCGCAGTCCTCAGGAATCGCTGATGATTATGGTGCCAGAGGCATACAAGAACCAGCCGGACCTGGCGGATCATCCTGAAATTATCGACTTTTACGAATACTACAGCGGGCTGCAGGAACCCTGGGATGGCCCTGCGTTGCTGGTGTTCAGTGATGGCAAAGTGGTGGGGGCCACGCTCGATCGCAATGGGCTGCGTCCGGCTCGCTATGTCATCACCCGCGATGGCTATATTGTGGTCGCCTCCGAAGCGGGAGTCGTCGATATTCCCGAAGCCGAAATTATGGAAAAGGGTCGCTTAGGCCCAGGTCAGATGATTTCCGTCGATCTGGAAACCCATGAACTGCTCAAGAATTGGGACATCAAGCAGCGGGTTGCCAGTGCTAAACCCTATGGGCAATGGTTGAAGCAACATCGGTATGAATTGCAGCCCCAAACGACAGCAGAAGCCACACCGAAGATGGCTGGGGAGGCTCTACTGCGCTGTCAAACCGCTTTTGGGTATACGGCAGAAGATGTGGAAATGATCATTCAGGAGATGGCCGCTCAGGGGAAAGAGCCGACTTTCTGTATGGGTGATGACATTCCTCTGGCCGTGCTGTCCGAAAAACCTCACCTGCTGTACGACTATTTCAAACAGCGCTTTGCTCAGGTGACGAATCCAGCGATCGACCCTTACCGGGAACGGCTGGTGATGTCCCTCTCTACCCAACTGGGAGAGCGGGGCAACATCCTGGAAGAAAAACCAGAATTCGCTCACTTATTGAAGCTGGAATCCCCAGTTCTGAATGACCCTGAACTGGAACAGATGCGGCAGTCAGGATTTGCCACTGCCGACTTATCAACTCTGTTTGCGATTGCCAGCGGCCCGGATGGATTACACCAGGCGGTCAAGGAGTTGTGCCAAAAGGCGGCAGCCGCTGTACGGGACGGGAAGAAGATTCTGATTCTGAGCGATCGGGTTGCCGCTGATGGTAGTCCGGCTCTTGTCAGTGCTGAATACAGCTACATTCCACCCCTATTGGCTGTAGGAGCCGTGCACCATCACCTGATTCGTCAGGGATTGCGGATGAAAGCTTCGCTAGTGGTGGATACGGCTCAATGCTGGAGTACACACCATTTTGCCTGCCTGACTGGCTTTGGAGCCAGTGCCGTGTGCCCCTACCTGGCCTTGGAAACCGTGCGGCAGTGGTGGGCGGATCCCAAGACGCAGAGCTTCATGGAGCGAGGCAAGCTGAAAGCTATTTCCCTGGAGACGGCTGAGATTAACTACCGCAAGTCGATCGCAGATGGCCTGCTGAAGATTCTGTCCAAGATGGGGATTTCTCTGCTGTCCAGCTATCAGGGAGCGCAAATTTTTGAAGCGATCGGGATTGGTTCCGATCTTCTGTCGCTTGGCTTTATAGGCACTGCATCCCGTCTGGGTGGACTGACTGTGGCTGACCTGGCCCATGAAATCCTTTCCATCCACAGTCGCGCCTTCCCGGAACTGACGATCAAGAAGCTGGAAAACTTTGGCTTCGTTAACTATCGTCCCGGTGGGGAATATCACATCAACAGCCCGGAGATGTCCAAGTACCTGCATAAGGCCGTAGAGGAAAAGTCCTACGACCATTACGAACTGTATAAGCAGTACATGGAAAATCGCCCCCTAACCGCTCTCCGGGACTTATTGGACTTCAAGAGCGATCGCCCCTCGATTCCCCTGGAAGAGGTGGAACCCGCTACGGAGATTGTCAAGCGCTTTTGTACCGGGGGAATGTCTCTCGGTGCCCTTTCCCGTGAGGCTCACGAAACGCTGGCGATCGCGATGAACCGACTGGGCGGCAGATCCAATTCCGGTGAAGGCGGTGAGGATCCAATTCGGTTTAAGCCCCTGACCGATGTGGATAGCGCCGGACTGTCTCCCACCCTGCCCCATTTGAAAGGACTGAAAAATGGTGACACCGCCAGTTCTGCGATTAAGCAAATTGCCTCCGGTCGATTCGGTGTTACTCCGGAATACTTAATGAATGCCCAGCAACTGGAAATCAAGCTGGCCCAGGGCGCGAAACCCGGTGAAGGGGGGCAACTTCCTGGCACCAAGGTGAGTCCTTACATTGCCATGCTGCGGCGTTCTAAACCGGGAGTAACCCTGATTTCACCCCCTCCCCACCACGATATTTATTCGATCGAAGATCTGGCCCAGTTGATCTTCGACCTGCACCAGATTAATCCTCAGGCTCAGGTATCCGTGAAGCTGGTGGCAGAAGTGGGTATTGGGACGATCGCCGCTGGAGTTGCCAAAGCCAATGCCGACATCATCCAAATTTCGGGACATGAAGGCGGCACTGGGGCTTCTCCCTTGAGTTCCATCAAACACGCGGGTAGCCCCTGGGAATTGGGATTAACCGAAGTTCACCGGGTGCTGATGCAAAATCAACTGCGCGATCGGGTCATCTTGCGGGTAGACGGTGGTTTAAGAACCGGATGGGATGTGATGATGGCAGCGCTCATGGGCGGCGAAGAGTTCGGCTTTGGCTCGATCGCCATGATCGCGGAGGGTTGCATTATGGCCCGCATCTGCCACACCAACAATTGCCCCGTTGGAGTGGCCAGCCAGAAAGAGGAACTGCGGAAACGCTTTACCGGCATTCCCGAACATGTGGTGAATTTCTTCCTGTTCGTGGCGGAAGAAGTACGATCGCTCCTGGCTCGACTGGGATACCGCACCCTGAATGAAGTGATTGGTCGCGCCGATCTGTTGAAACTCCGGGAAGGGGTCAAACTCGCTAAAACCCAAAGCTTGAACCTGGATTGTTTGACCAAGTTACCGGATACTCGCAGCGATCGCTCCTGGCTGATCCATGAAGAGGTGCATAGCAATGGCCCTGTCCTGGATGATGAGCTACTGGCCGATTCCGACATTCAAGCGGCGATCGCCCAGCAGGGAACCGTCACCAAAGCTGTGAAGGTTGTCAATACCGATCGCACGATCGGTGCCCGGTTAGCTGGGGCGATCGCCAAGCAATACGGCAACAATGGGTTCAGTGGCCAAATTACACTCAACTGCACTGGAGCCGTGGGTCAGAGCTTTGGAGCCTTTAACCTGCCCGGTCTGACCCTCAGACTGGAGGGAGAAGCCAACGACTACGTGGGTAAAGGGATGCATGGAGGCGAAATTGTCATCGTGCCTCCTGCTGATGCAACCTATGAGCCGTCGGAAAACGTCATTCTCGGCAACACCTGTCTCTATGGTGCCACGGGCGGTACGTTGTATGCATCTGGACAGGCCGGAGAACGGTTTGGAGTCCGCAACTCTCAGGCCCAGGCTGTTATTGAAGGTGCAGGCGACCACTGCTGCGAGTACATGACGGGTGGCGTAATTGTGGTACTGGGTAAAACAGGCCGCAATGTGGGAGCCGGAATGACCGGGGGACTGGCGTACTTCCTGGATGAAGATGGCAGCTTCCAGATTAAGGTCAACCCGGAGAATGCCAAACCGCAACGGATTGTGTCTCCCGTTGGGGAACAGCAGTTGAAGGATCTGATCCAGACCCATTACGATCGCACCCGCAGTCCCAAAGCGAAACAGATTCTGGAGCACTGGTCAGAATACCTGCCCAAATTCTGGCAACTGGTTCCCGCGTCTGAGAAAGATTCTCCTGAAGTCAATCCAGAAACCGCAGCAGACCGGGTCTTGAGTCCAGCGATTTAGTCTAATGGGTACTACTGTGTACGGTTAGTTTTGCCAAATTCAATCCTTGGGGGACAGCCCCCAAACCCCCGAATTCAGGGGATGGCTGCGTCCCCCGAACCCCCTCCAGAAGGGATTGATTGTAGGCGTAAAGGTCTGTGGTACATCGAGGCTAGAGTGATCAAAGATGTATATCCACTACAGGCTCGCCAGGAGAGGTGAGCCATGTTGCAACGGATTGTTGTCAATCCGACTCAAATTGTGCCGCCCGTGGTTCATTTCACCGCTGAACAACGGCATTATTTGAGTCGGGTTCTGCGCTTACAGGAGGGCGATCGCGTGATTGTGATGGATGGTCAGGGTTATTCCTGGCTTGTGCAACTGGTTCATCCTTCCCATGCAGACCTGCAAGCCGAAATTCTGGAGGCGATCGCATGCCAAACCGAACTTCCGATCTCGATCACTCTGGTCATGGCCCTGCCGAAAGGTAATGCCTTTGACGAGGTAGTCCGGCAGGTGACGGAATTGGGAGTGAGTTGCATTGCTCCAGTGATCAGCGATCGCACCCTGCTCCATCCCAGCCCTCAAAAACTGGAACGCTGGCGACGCATTGCCCAGGAAGCCGCCGAACAATCCGAACGGCAAATCGTCCCTACCATTCAGGAACCCATTTCTTTTCAGGAGCACCTCAAAACCTTACCCCCTTCCGAACTAACCCACTCCCCTCACTACCTCTGCGTCACCCGCTACCCTGCCCCTCACCTATTCAATTGTTTACAACACACAATCCCGCATACCCCCCACCCCCCACTCCCCACACCCTCTCTCTCCATCGCGATCGGCCC
>JBBIQC010000317.1:0-6010 GCA_037442585.1 Oscillatoriales cyanobacterium bin_317 | reverse complement strand
TGTGCAACGTCACATTGAAATGGTTGGGTTGCAACCCCACGCCGATAAACCACCGGGGATGCTATCTGGCGGACAGAAGCAGCGGGTCGCGATCGCCCGTGCCCTGGCTATCCGTCCCAAGTTGTTGCTGCTGGATGAACCCTTCGGTGCGTTGGATGCTCTGACTCGCGGGAATTTGCAAGAGCAACTGATGCAAATCTGCGAAGAGAACCAGGTGACAGCCGTGATGGTAACTCACGATGTGGATGAAGCCGTGTTGCTTAGCGATCGCATCGTCATGCTGACCAACGGCCCTGGTTCCAACATCGGTGGCATTCTGGAAGTCGATATTCCCCGCCCCCGGAAACGCATGGATGTGGTCAAACACCCCAGCTACTACAGCTTACGAAGTGAGATCATCTACTTTCTGAACCAGCAAAAGCGGGTCAAGAAAATTAAGGCTCGTAAGGTAGCTGTGGTGGCGCGGCATGGTCTGGAGAAGGTCAATCTGGATATTGGGTTTGTGCCCTGACCGCCTGTGCGCCTCTGGCCGTAGCGAAGGAGAAAGGTTTCTTCCAGAAGCATGGTCTGGATGAAGTGACTCTGGTGCGGGAAACCAGTTGGCGCGGCATTGTTGATGGGATGGTGGCTGGGTATCTGGATGCAGCCCAAATGCCCTCTGGAATGCCCGTCTGGTTAACGACCGGCGGCCATCAGGACAAATCCCTGCCCGTTGTCTCCAGTCTCACCATGACTCGCAACGGCAACGCCATCACCCTGGCCCGCAAGTTTTATGACCAGGGAATTCGCACCGCGGCAGATTTCAAGCGGTACTTGCGAGAAACTCCCAACCAACGGCATACGCTGGGTATGGTTCATCCCTCTTCCATGCACAATATTCTGTTGCGGTATTGGCTGGCGGCAGGGGGAATTGATCCCGATCGCGATGTGCAACTGAAAACGATTCCCCCGGCGCAAATGGTGGCCGACCTGAAAGCGGGCACGATCGACGGCTTCTGTGTGGGAGAACCCTGGAACGTGCGGGCGGCGATGGAGGAAATTGGATTCACGGTTGCTACCGACCTGGATATCTGGGTTGGCCATCCCGGAAAAGTGCTGGGTGTGCGGGAAGACTGGGCCAATGCCTATCCCAATACTCACATTGCATTGGTGAAGGCATTGATGGAAGCCTGCCATTACTGCGCTGACCCCAACAACACGGAGGAAATTCGTCAGATTGTGGCTGGCCCAGATTATGTCAGCACCAATCCCAGCTACATTCATCTCACCGATCCGGTGGATTACCGCCGGGATCCAGAGCATCCGCTCAGCGGTTATGCCCATCACCAGTTCTTTGGGGAAGGCGTTAACCGTCCCAGCCGGACTGAAACCCTGTGGACGATGACGCAACTGGCTCGCTGGGGAGATACTCCCTTACCCCGTAACTGGATGGAAATCATTGAGCGGGTGTGCCGGGTGAATGTGTTTAGTATTGCGGCACGGGAATTAGGTTTCCTGGATGTCTCTACCTTTAGTCGTGGCCCGATTCAACTGTTTGACGGCACTGTGTTTAAGGCAGATACCGATCCAGTGGCTTATCTGAATGCTTTGGAGATTAAACGCGATTTCAGCGTGGCAGAAGTCATCGTTGATTCTCGCCCAACTCCCCAAGTGGCTTGAGGTGCAAAGACATGGCAGATTCCTATCTCCCCCTAAATACGGGACGCAACGATACCCCAGCAGCAACTTTAACCAACGGAACGATTGGCATGACGCAAGCAGTTCAACCTGATGTCCGGTTGTCTCGCCCCATGAGCGAACCCGGCCCCACCAGCGTAGACCCGAATGGGTTCCTGGTAATTGATAACGTCACAAAGGTCTATCAAACCCCGAAAGGCCCTTTTACCGTACTGGATGGCATTAATCTAAACATCAATGAAGGTGAGTTTATTTGTTTGATTGGTCACTCCGGTTGCGGCAAAACCACCTTGCTCAACATGGTGTCTGGCTTCAACACTCCTTCAACGGGTGAAGTTCGCCTGCAAGGTAAACCAATTACCAAACCCGGCCCCGATCGCATGGTCGTGTTTCAAGGCTATGCCCTATTGCCCTGGATGACCGTGACTGAAAACGTTTACCTGGCCGTTGATGCGGTATTTCCCAACAAACCCGAAAATGAAAAACGGGAAATTGTGCGGGAACACCTGGCAATGGTGGGGTTAAGCGAAGCCGCGGAAAAGAAAATCACTCAGATTTCCGGGGGGATGAAGCAACGGGTGTCGATCGCTCGTGCCCTCTCCATTCGCCCAAATTTGCTGATTTTGGATGAACCCTTTGGGGCGCTGGATGCAATCACCAAGGAAGAGTTGCAGGAAGAGTTGCTGAAAATCTGGAACGATAAGCGCTGTACCGTATTGATGATTACTCACGATATCGATGAAGCACTGTTCCTGGCCGATCGCCTGGTGATGATGACGAATGGCCCCCACGCCAAGATCGGAGAAGTGATGAATATTCCCTTCCCGCGTCCCCGCGATCGGGCCCGGATTATGGAAGATCCAGAGTACTACGATCTGCGGAACTACGCCCTCGACTTCCTGTACAACCGCTTTGCCCATGATGATGTGGGTTAGCAATACCCTGGCATCGGCCTCTGAATCATAGCCTCAGTAGACATGGCGGGATAGCGATATCTCGCCTTTTTCATGTCGTCTGATTGCGAACCAACACCAAATTGAATTGTGCTGCTTGCAGGCATCTGTAAGGGCGGGTTTAGCAGATAATCTTGCTGCTTTGATGTTCATTTAACGGCAAAACCCGCTCCTACAAGTCCATCAAATAACAGGTTCGCTGGCCTCCTGGGCAACGGGTTCAGGCAGATACAACCGCTCCTCTCCCGCATCATATTCAAATAACTCGGCATACCGACCCCAATCTACAGCCGTGGCAAACTGGTGTTCGGCTTCCATGTGCGGGAAATACTCGTCCAGCAGATCGATAAAGAAATCAGCTCGCATGGAACCGTTTTGTTTTTCGCGCAGAGTTTGTACCATACTGACCAGCATCGGCACATGCTTCAGGATCTGTTGCCGGAACAAATCTTTACTGCGAAGAATGGTGGTGGTGGCAAAATCGCGTCCTACATCCGTCAGTTTAAAGTCGCCATTCACGACTTCTGCAAAGCCTAAGAGAGTTGCGGCATCGACGATCGGCAACAAATCATCCACTTCCATTTGCAAGCGTTCGGCCAGCTTGTACACATCGGTCTGCCCTTCGGTCTGATCCACGATTAACTCCAGCAGACCACTGATGCCTCCCACTCGCGCATGGGGAAGGGCCTGAGCATAGGGAGATACTGGGACAGGAGCAGGGACTGGCGGTTCCACGACAGCTAGAGGTACAGAAATGACTCCAGTCACTTCTGCGTCGGGATTGGTCATGACGGTGTAGATATAATCCACCAGAGCTTTGAAACGATCGCTGGTGCGGTTGTGAGATCGTGGTAAATCAATTATCACCTCTCCCCGAATACGACCGGGATTCGACCCCAAAATAATCACGTGATCGGCCAGAAACACTGCTTCCTCAATGTTGTGAGTAACAATCAGAATACTTTGAGACGGAAACGTGCCAGCATTCCAGAGGTCATCAATTTCGCCCCGCAGGTTCTCTGAAGTCAGCACGTCCAGAGCACTGAAGGGTTCATCCATAAACAACACCTTGGGTTCCAGCACAAACGCTCTGGCAAATCCTACCCGCTGCTTCATACCGCCGGATAACTCCTTGGGATAAGCACTTTCAAAACCATCCAGTCCCACCAGGTCGATCGCTTTCAGTGCCCGACGACGACGTTCTTCCCGGTTCATACCCTGGGCTTCCAGACCCAATTCCACATTTTCCTGCACCGTCAGCCAGGGCAGCAGCGCAAAGCTTTGGAACACCATCGCCACATCTTTGTTAGCCCCTTGCAAGCATTTGCCATTCGTGATCACCCGCCCGCTACTGGGAGGCAGTAATCCGGCCATAATTCGCAGTAAGGTACTTTTGCCGCTGCCACTGCGCCCCAGCAAGGCCAGTACTTCTCCGGCTTTGACGGTCAAATTAATATCGGTGAGGACGTTAAACTCTCCTTTCCCTTCTGGTAGTGGAAAGCTTTTGTTCACCTGCTCAACGGTAATGAGTTCCTGTGCGATCGCGGTTGTGATAGCCATACTTATATGCTCCCTAGAGATGGTACTTCGTTTCGGCCAGGTGATAGAGTCGCCGCCAGAGTACTCGATTCAGCCCGACGACAAACAAGCTCATCATGCCAATCCCCAGGGTGATGCGGGGCCAGTCTCCTGTTTCGGTTGCTTCTGTGATGTATGCGCCTAAGCCACTCGCCGTCAGGGTGGTGGTTCCCCAGGTGACAATTTCTGACACAATGCTGGCGTTCCAGGCTCCACCACTGGCTGTAATTCCACCCGTTACCCAGGCGGAGAAGATCCCTGGAATAATCAACTTGCGCCACAGGTGCCATCCCTGCAATCCTACATCCCTGGCCATTTCTCGTAAATCTGTGGGAATACTCATGGCTCCGGCAATCGAGTTGAACAGAATGTACCACTGAGCACCTAATGCCATCAGTAAAATGCTGCCCCAGTCGATCGCAATGCTGAACCGAATGAAGAACAGGGTGGCAAACGGAAAGATAAAGTTAGCAGGAAAGGAAGCCAGAAACTGAACCACGGGTTGCAGCAAACGAGCCAGTTTGGGATTAAAGCCGATCGCCACACCAATGGGAGTCCATACAATCGTGGCAAAGATCAGTAGGATCACCACCCGACCTAGCGTCAGCAATCCCAGAATAAAGGTCTTCCCCACTTCTGCTAAACCCACAGTGGTCAGAATGAAATGTATCCCGGTGACTACCAGGGCACCAATGACCAGCAGGAGAAAGAGATTGTACAGGCGATCGCGGCCAGTGATAGGTGTTGGCCCGGTTGAAAATGTGCGTCGTTGAGGAGATAACCAGGCCAGCAGCCGGTTGGTAGCTTCTCCCAGCGGGGTAAGAGCACTTCCCAGCAGTCTGGGTATCCGAGCGGTTGTCAGCAAATCATAGACCCAGGATTCGGGGGCCAGGGCTGAGGCGCTTTGCTCCAACCGGAATTTATCCGTCCAGGCAATCAGCGGTCGCCAGAAGAGTTGGTCTACGACGACGATCACAATGGCCATTGTCAGCAGTGCCCATCCCAGGGCAGGCAAATTCTCTGCTTCCACGGCTGCTGCCACATAAGAACCAATTCCTGGCAGCGTGTACTTCTTGTTCAACACACTGATCGTTTCACTGGCCGCCACGAAGAACCAGCCGCCACCAAAGCTCATCATGGCATTCCAGACCAGCCCAATCATGGCTGAGGGCACTTCCAACTTGGTAAACCGTTCCCAGCGCGACAGGCCATACAGCGTCACGGCTTCATCCAGTTCCCGCGGCACCGTGCGCAGGGATTGGTAGAAGGAAAAGGTCATGTTCCAGACTTGACTGGTAAAGATGGCGAAAATGGAGGCGGCTTCCAGGCCCAGTAAACTCCCTGGAAACAACGCGATAAAGCCTGTGACGGTAATCGATAGGAACCCCAATACAGGGACGGACTGCAGAATATCCAGCAGGGGAATCAGTACCTGTTCAGCACGGCGACTATTGGCGGCAATATAGCCATAAATCAGCGTAAACAGGGTGGAGAAAAACAGGGCGATGAACATCCGCAGGGTCGATCGCCCCGCATAGTAAGGCAAATACCGGGGATCGGTACTGACACTGGGCAGATCATGGGGAGGTTGAAAGCTGACTAGCGAATCTGCCCCAATGCGGGCCACTAAAGCCAGCAGTGCCAAAGTGCCGAGAATCACAGCAATATCTGCCAGGCCAAAGGGAAACCGCCGCAGGGCTTCTGGGGAAGGAAAGGTTTTTTGCAGCATAACGATTTGCTTTACCGTTGCTGATTGACTGACAAAAGTGGGAGGGAGGGGAGGCTCTGCCCTTGGTAATAGG
>JBBIQC010000316.1:0-6016 GCA_037442585.1 Oscillatoriales cyanobacterium bin_317 | reverse complement strand
ACATTCCTGCAACCCCATGAATGCCTTCCATCTGGTGCCCCTGCCTAAGCAAGACGAGATTCAGGAAGAAGAGAATTAAGGGCAGAAGGTCATTGGTTATTTGTCCTCTGTCATTTTCCATGGGTTGGGCAGGGAGGAGCCGTGATTGATCGATCCAGCCAGCCGATCGCCTGTTGCAGTCTGGGCAAGGCTGCATCGGGTTGATCTTTCAGTAGCAGTACCAGTGCAGCGGCCACCTGTTCGCTGGCTCTGGCTTTGCGATTGGCCTTGAGCTGATGCCAGTCCTTATCTGTAATCGCTAATTTTTCCATCAATGCCTGCGCCAATTCCTCGGTGCTGGCCTGTCGCAGGGCTGGGAGATGGGACTTACCTGCATCCGGGGTGGAGGTGGGAGAAGAAACGTTCAGCATAGTAATGGGCGGTATCCTTAATGAGGTGCCGATATTTCTCACTGTACTATACTATGTCCCCACCGGATACCAATGGACAACAATCTGAAGAGTTGGAGTTTGAGCAAGCGCTGGCCGAAGTTGAGCGATCGCTGCAGGCGTTAAAAGACCGTCACACTCAGACTCAGCACGACCAGCAGCGACAAACCGAACTGCAAGCGCGTCAGGAGCAGGTAAAGCGCCAACTCCGCCATGCGCCAACTCCTGCTTTGAAAACTGAATTACAGCAAATTCAAGACCAACTGGATGAATTAGAAGTGGCCCTGGAAAGCCGCCTGTTCTCCCTCAGCACCCTTAAAGAACCCTTCTGGCAAATCGTCCGCTTTGGGGGATTGGGTTTGATTCTGGGCTGGAGTCTCGCCTTTGCCGTTCTCCAAAGTCCGCAACCAAAGCCGCAACCAACCGCTACGGTGCAATCGAGATAAGAATGGCGTTGGTCATTTGTCCTTTGTCCTTTGACCAATGACCGATGACATTCACTGGAACTTTTGTTTTAGTGATTCTGTCTAACTTATTATCTTCACCTCTACAGGTTTCGGGAGATGGACTTATGGTTTATCTCACTCGATCGCGGGCAGGCGTTGCCCTACTGATGGCTTTAGGTTTTGGTTCAACTGCGATCGCTCCCCTGATGCTCTCGGCTCCGGTGACGGCAACAGTGCCTTACTCGCTGGCTCAACTGTTTCCGTCCCAGTCCAACTATGCCAACAATGTCGTGATTCCGGCGGGAACTCGGCTGCCGGTTCGCTATGATGCAGCAGAAAAAATTGTAGTAGCTCCAACCGAGACGGTGCCCCTGACTTTAACTTTAGCCAGAAACATTCGCTCCTCGAACGGCCAATTGTTGATTCCGGCAGGGAGCCAAATTAACGGACAGTTGCAACCCGTTGGCAAGGGCTCACAATTTGTTGCTGATACGCTAATTTTGCGGAATGGTACTCGTTTGAGATTGGATGGGGCTTCCGACGTGGTGACTCGTACTCAGGAAGTGCAACCGGGTGTAAATGGGGATGCGTTGATTAAAGGATCGGTGATCGGAGCAGGAGCCGCAACGATCCTATCCGGTGTGCTGGGCAACCATCGGATTACGATCGGCAAGATTTTGGTAGGTGCTGGAGCAGGTGCTCTGGGAGGGCTAATTTTTGGTAGGAATAAAGCTGAAGTGATTGTGATTAATCCCAACTCTGATCTCACCCTAACCCTAAATTCTCCCCTGGCATTAAGCTATCAGTACTAAGAATCTTAGATTTAAGAACTCCTGATTCTTCCGTAGGCTGTGTTAGCGCAGCATAATGCCTCGTCCTTAAGGCTGGATGTATTACATAGCCACTGCAGTGATTGCACATACTCAGTTAAGCTTTGATGCTTGATGCGTTACGGCTAACGCCTAACACATCCTATAAGATTTCATGCTTAGCCTATCAGTACTGAATCTCACACTTGCAGCAGATTAAATGCTCTCTATGATTTCTTACCCTGAAGGCGCAGTAATTAGGAGATCATTGAATCATGTCTCAACAACAGCAAACTCAACAACAGCTTAATCGGAAGAAAATTGCAATTCTGGTCGCTGATGGATTTGAACATTGATTGAAGCGGGTGCAGTGCAGGGCCGCAAGATCACATCCTGGCCTTCTTTGCAAACCGATCTGAAAAACGCCGGAGCCGATTGGGTGGATCAGGAAATTGTCTGCTGTTCGCTAGTAATCATCCCAAGCAAAAGCCCCTGAGAGTCTGTCCGTGTTTCGACCTCAGGGGCTTTTGTTTTTCGATGTTCACTCCTCACACTTCTCATCATCGTCCTGGTTTCAGGGTTTGCCTATACGCCTTGGGACAGATCTATAAGTGGCTGGTGGATTTTGGATTGGAGATTGGGGATTGGGGATTGGGAAGCCAGTGTGGGTCGATCGCGGAGATGCTACAACTATGGGGTCGGTGTATTTTTCCGGTTGATAGAGTGAGATGAATAAACCACTGGATGAAGCGCGATCGCAGGAATTAGCCCAGCACGTTAAAAGCAAAACCAAGGCCGCTTTTGACAATGCCTATCGAGGAGCCTTAGCGACTAAAACAGCGACCTATGTTCAGGGCTTTTTAGTGATTCCAGGGAGACGGCAACCTCTAGAACACGCCTGGTTGGAACTGGACGATTGCCTGATTGATCCCTCCCTGCCCTACTTGAATCGAGGCGGTCAGGATTTGTATTATTTCCCGGCCCAGCGACTGAGCGTGAAACAACTAAAAGCCGCCGTCGAAGAAGCCAAGGAAGACTATCCCGAAGATCCTCCCTTACCCATTTATGGCACCGCACCCTATGCGTACTACGGAGATGTGATGCTGGGTGGAGAAGAGTATCAAGCGGCCTATCAAGCGGCTGAAGGGAAATGTCAGGAGTTGAAACAACAAGAAACTGCTGAAAATAATTGAGATTCCAGAATTACAGAGGAATATCTCAAAATCGGCCTACACTTCTGAAGGGAGTAACTGGGAGTCAGGCAGATTGGCAGTCAAAGCTTGTTGCATATCTAACAGAAAAATCGTTGTTGTAACTGATCGCTGAGTAAGAACCGCTACACGACTGACAATCTGCAAAACTCCGAACGGCTGTTCAGATGGAGGGAGCGATCGCAGGCGATCGGATGGCAGCTCTATCAGATCAGGCGGTTCACAGACGGGGATGCCGCAGAATCCTCCCTGGGGATTTCGAGTAATTACTAAGAACAATTGGCCATTTAATAATTGGGAGAAGTTTCCTGAATTACACTGCCGATGTAAATCCACAACTTTAATCATGTGCTGACCAAGCTGAACTAACCCCAGTTGACTGACTTCATAACTGGTCTGGGGTGGACAGTTCACGACTTGCAAGACCTCTTTGACTGGAAGGGCAAAAAGATAGCTTGCAACTCTAAACACAATCAATTGTTCTACGTTTGATTCGCTGTACATATAGCAGTTCTGATTCAGGTGCAATATATTCCGATGGATCGTCGGCCAGCCATTCCCACAACTGAACGAAGGCTGAATGTCAAAGATCAGTCTTTTGTTCTCTCCAGCAAATTTGTCACCAGGCTCAACAGCTTGTGTTCCATATACGGTTTAGTCATATAAGCCGCAGCCCCTAATTGAGAAGCCAGCAGGCGATACTGCTCGTCATTGCGGGATATCAGGGTGATAACAGGAATACCTGACAGAGCCGGGATTTGTTGATGCTGTCTAAGAAACTCAAACCCATTCATGCGGGGCATTTCCAGATCGCAGATCACTAACTGAATGCCGACTTGATGCTGGAGTTGCTCAATACCTGCTTGCCCATCTTTGGCTTGAAATACCTGATAACCAGCTTTCTGGAGTGCTAGAACCAGTGCCTGACGTGCAGTGATTGAGTCTTCTACGACGAGAATTCTTGCATTTGACTTCGTCTTAAATGCTAGGGGAGGCGATGTTGATACCGCAGGGATGGCAGTAGGAGCCGGGGAAAGCGACTGAAGCCCTGAACTGAACGGCAACATCTGGGAACCTGGAGGTGCCCAAGTTTGATCCACAATGTGATTCTGTTGTTGAGCAAACACTCGTCGGATCAATGCCGCCCCATCAATCACCAGCGTTAACTGACCAGCCGCTAAAACACTGGCTCCATGAATATAACTGGGTGCTCTGATCATGTCCCCCAAGGGACGAATAACCAATTCCTGTTCGCCAATGAGTTGATCAACTTCAAAACCCAGCAGATCATCGTGATGACGAATCAAGATAATAGGCTTGGTGTTCTCCTGAGAAACGGGGGACAACTGAGACGGGAAAACGGAGGAGTGGAACGCCGCAGACCTATAGTCCAAAACGTTCGCCAGGGAGTAAACGGGGACAAATCTCTTGTCATTTCCCTTGCTCCACTGCAAAGTTTTGCCGTGGTTTCGCTCCTGAACGTGGCCTGTTTGGGGCATCACAATCTGTTCCACTGCATCATCAAGGAAGGCGTATGTTTTGGAGCCAGCCTGACAAACCAGCAATTGAGCAATACTGAGACTGAGGGGAATTTGCAGGGTAAAAGTGGTGCCCTGGTGAGGGATAGAGTGGACAGTGACTGAACCCCGCAGAGCTTCTAGTTGATTCTGCACGACATCCAGACCAATTCCTCGGCCAGAGAGGTCATTAACCTGGGTCACTGTGGAAAACCCAGGTTCAAACAGAAGATTAATTAACTGAGCTTGGTTTAAACGACTGGCATCTTCTGGTGAGAACCGTTGTTGTGCGATCGCGCGTTGTCGAATCTGTTCAAAATCCAATCCTCTACCATCATCCCGCACTTCAATCACCAGGTATCGGCCCTGATTGTGAGCACAGATTTCAATCCGACCTTTTTCTGGTTTGCCTTGTTGCTGCCGAACTTCTGCAGGTTCAATCCCGTGGTCAAAAGCATTTCGAATCAGGTGCAGCAGCGGATCATAGAGTTTCTCGGCCACCACTTTATCCACCAGAACCTCAGTTCCGCGCAATTCAAGCTCAATGGGTTTATTGTGTAGGGTTTGTAACTGCTGCAGAATCTGCGGAAGGCGACCAAATATTTCAGCCAAGGGCAACATCCGAGCTTCTATGAGGGCATCTCGGTTACTGGAGAGGAGTTGACGCTGCTGTTCTAACGTTCGGCTAGACTGATGCATGAATAATTCAATAGTCTCAGCCGTTTCTGTGAGTTGCACAATGTTATCTAGAAGCGATTGAACAAGCACAGAGTGGCTTTCGGATCGAATTTTCCTTCTTATTCCGTATTTTCTGGACTGCTGCGATTCTGAATAGTTTTCTTGTTCAGTGATATAAGACCTTTCCAGTTGATTGAGAAGTCGTTGCTGTTGCTTTAGCTGGGCAAAGAGAGTTTGAACGGTCGTTTGGATCTGCTCGGTTTGCAGAGATTGACGATTTTGATTGGTCAATAACTCACCCACTGAGTGATTCAGTTGGTTTAAATGCTTGAGATTGATCCGCACATAGGAAGGTGGTGCAATGGACTCTTTAGGCAAAGGAGAGGTGGGAATACTGGTAGGTTGTTGGGGCGGCGATCGATGGTTCATCCAATCCAGATCCTCAACGGGGGGAGTTGCTTCAATTGCCGTAATTGGATCAATTAAGATTGGATCTGCGGTTGCATCTGCCGAGGTTGCCTGTCCTCCCCAGATACTTTCCAGGAGTTGATTGGCAGGCTGGTTGCCCGGTGATTCATGTAAATTTGACTCCCCGCTGGCTGGCACCCCCTCAGTGGCAGAAGTCTGATCGGCAAGCTGCTGTAAGCATTCGGACGGTTGCCCTCCGTGGGTACGATCGCCCGCCAGCACATCCGCTTGTCCCTGCCGGAGGTCTGCCAGAGCCGCCTGAGCAATAGTGATGACTTGATCGGGATGCTGCTCTAAAGCGGCGATCGTGGCCTGGGCGATCGCTCCAAACCCTGGTAAGTTGAGGGATTCAGCAAGGCCCAAAAACACATCAGCCTGAGTCCGAAGCATCACCTCGATTTCATCAGGTACAGCACTGTCTAATGCGGCTGCCAGTTGGCTGAGCCGTTGCTCAACTCC
>JBBIQC010000315.1:1470-6038 GCA_037442585.1 Oscillatoriales cyanobacterium bin_317 | reverse complement strand
CAGCGTCTTCTGGCACACTGCTGTAGACTCGCTTTTCAATTGCAACTCGGTAATCCAGGCTGAGGCTAGGTTCAATGGCATTAGCGATCGCGGTAATTAACCGATGGTGAACTTCAGTCCACAATTCGGGACGTTCAAGATAAGGGTTCATTCCTGGAAATGGAGAGGGCATAAGCGGGGTGGTGGAGGAGAGGGTAGGAGCATGAGAGCTACCGATTCTTACATTATCCCCTTACTCGTTATCCCGTCATCGCACCCTCTCGTTATCCCAGGTCCCTGAACTTGTTTTTGTCCTGACTGCCCTTCGCATCAAAAACTAGCCAGCAAAATTACCACAGTCAACAGACAAAACAGCCCAAATCCCAGTAAAAAGATCAGGCCGTAGGGAGCACGATTCATCTGGTCGAGGTATTGGTTTACCTTTGCATCTTTTTCCTCTGGATGCCAGATCATAGGTTTCATAAAATAGCCTCCTAGAAAATAAAAAAACGAGCGATCGGCCATTCGTCACTTGGCTTCTGTCATTGAAATCAAGGACGAATGACCAGGGACGAATGACACTCAACAACTGCTGCCCCAAGTAATCCAGTGGTGAGAAATTCTGGTTGTGGTCATTTCACACACCCCGATCTGAGGTAACTCAATGGCTGACAACCCCACTTCAGTCAGATCAACTCCGGTGATGTGGCAGCGATCGAGGTTGGCTCCACTGAGATTTGCGCCACTGACATCCGCATCCGCCAGATCCGCACCCCGCAGATCTGCTCCACTTAAGTTGGCACAGCGTAAGTCGGCACAACTCAGATTCGCTCCCACTAGGCTGGCATTGATCAGATCCGCACCAATCAGGTTAATGTCACTCAAATTTGCCCCACTCAGGTCGGCTCCGCTTAAGTCTGCATTGGTGAGATTGGCATTGCTTAAGTCAATCCGACTCAGATTGGCTCCAGTTAAGTCGGCCCCGCTTAAATCAGCCCGACTGAGCTTGGCCCCGCTTAGATCAAGCCCTCTTAAGTCTGCTTTGTGCAAACAGGCTTCTCCAAAATCCCGTTCTCCTGCTGTGTAGCGTTCCAGGAGTTTGTTCGTATTCATATACCGTCCTCCCCTCATAACAGGTGAGAAATATTTGAGCAGTATTTCTGGCTATAGCACTACGAGAGCCTGCACAGTATGCAGCTCCCGCACGCCACTCCTCATCTTCAAGCCGGTTTCTTCAGACTAAATTTTTAATAATCCGCGGCAAAAGTGCGTTCAACTTTCAATAACCATCCAGCTACGAGCTTTTAGCTCCAAGACGGGATCTGACAGTAGATCGATGGTAGCTAGAACCGATCGCTAGTGAATAGTTAGAGAACCCCACCGTATCGTTGAACTGAAGTAAATTTATATTCCTCTATTTTCAGCGTGAGCAAGGATTTCTTAAGGAAATGATCAACATTTCTTGACATTATGCTCGGCAGGATCAAGCTTGCATCTGATCACAAAAGCGGTATGCTGGAAGCGTGTTAAGAAAAATGAACGGGTATGGCAACAATCTTCAAGAATGCTCACCTGCTGGATCCTATGCAAGGGGTGGAAGGGCGTGGTGATGTCCTGATTGAGAACGGCAAAATTGTTGGGATTCTGCAAGATGAACTGGCGATCGGCAAAATTGTGCCAATTCTGGTGCCTCAATGGGATACCCAGATTATTGATCTCGAAGGAGCCTTTCTCTCGCCCGGTTGGATTGATTTACACACCCACATTTTTGACACGATCGGAGATTTTTGTTTACCGGCGGATGATGTCGGCATTCGCTCTGGAGTCACGACGATCGCGGATGCAGGCACCTCTGGCATTCTCACCTTTGATGCGTTTCGCCACACTGCGATCGAACCCGTGAAAACGCGGGTTTACGCCTTTATGGATCCCTCGCTACTGTATATCGCCACCTCAGATGCGATCGCCCATAAGCTCGATCTGGTGGCACATCCCCAGAATCAGGACATTGATCGGGCCGCTGCCGTTGTAGAAGCCAATCGAGACATCATTGTGGGCTTTAAAGCCGATCCCGTGCGGCGCGTAGGTGAAGCGCGATCGCCCGTTCTGGATGCCGCTCGTACCCTGGCCGATCGCTTTTCCCTGCCGCTGATGGTGCATCTGGGAACCTCGTTCCATGGCGAAAGAATTCCACCCTACGAACTATTACCCCAACTCCGGGCAGGCGATATTGTCAGCCATTGTTTCCTGGCCCATCAGGGTTTATTTAATGAGGCTGGAGAGTTGATTCCCCAGGCGCGGGAAGCGATCGATCGCGGGGTATTGCTGGATATCGGCCACAGCCAGGGTGACTGGTCATGGGCAATTGCTAAAGCCGCGATCGCTCAGGGAGTGCGTCCCAATTTGTTGTCCACGGGATTGAACCGCACAAACGTCTCCCAACTCAGAAGTCTGGCTACCGTGATGACCCAATTTGTCAACCTGGGATTATCCCTGAGTGAGGTGGTTGAGCGGGTGACGAATAATCCGGCAGCGGCGATCGGCAAATCGGGCGAGTTGGGTGGCTTCAAACCCGGACAGATTGCAGATTTCACCATTTTTGAATGGGCCGATGCTGCAGATGCAATTCCCGGAACTTCAGGACACGAAATTCCCTGTGAACAAGTCTTAAAAGTACGGGGGGTCTGTCGCAGCGGAGAATACCTTAAAATTGAACGATCGCCTTTTGACCCGGAAACCCAATCGGCTTTGGGCGAGTCTCATACACCAGCACTGGTATAAGTTAAGGAACCATCATGGGTTGTACGGTCATTCGTAATGCAGTTGTGTTCACCGTTGATAACAACAACACCCTGCATCCCAATGGCGTTATTGTGTTGCGGAATGACCGGATTGAGGCCGTTGGCTCGGCTGAGTCCATCGTCCTTCCGGCGGATGTCACCCATACGATCGATTGTCAGGGTCAGATGGCCGTCATTCCAGGATTGGTTGACGTGCATTCCCACTCCAGCTTGCTGCGCGGAGTTACCGAGAACCTCCAGCTTCTGGAGTGGTTACCCCGTTACCAGTTAGAGCATCGGGCTTTAACCGAGGAAGATGCCTATTACGCCGCCATCCTTTGTTACCTGGAAGCCCTCAAAGCGGGAACCACCTGTGTCATGGATATGTACCGCTATCTGTATCGCTGTGCCGAAGCGGCAGCCGTTCTGGGACTGCGGGTAAATTTAGTGCCTTACGTCGCTGATCAGCCCGGAAAAGATTTCTTTGAAACACCGGAAACCAATCTCAAGCTGATCCAAACGCACCATGAATCCCAAAATGGACGTGTGCGCGTCTGGTTTGGTTTAGAGCATTTGTTTTACTGCTCTCCTGCCGCCTTTGCCAAAGCCAGAGACTGCGCCAACCATTATGGGGTTCGGATTAATACCCACAGCAGCGAACAACGGGAAGAAGTGGAAGCCGTGATTCAACACTTCGGCAAACGCCCGATCGAGTTATTCAACGAATATGGAATTTTGGGGCCAGATACCGCGATCGCCCATTGCGTCTGGTTAAACGCGGATGAAATTAAGCTGCTGGCGGATACAGGTACTTCAGTTGCTCACTGTCCCACCAGTAACGCCAAACTCGCAGGCGGCATCGCTCCCATACTGGAAATGCAGCAGGCCGGAATTACTGTAGGGCTGGGCACCGACGGCCCCATTTCCAACAACAGCCTGGATCTGTTTGAGGCCATGAAAATGGCCTCCCTCTTGCAAAAAGTCAGCCGCTATGATGCCGCTGCCCTTCCGGCAATCGCTGCCCTACGGATGGCTACCATTGAAGGCGCAAAGCTATTAGGACTGGATCACGAGATTGGCTCCCTGGAACCGGGCAAGAAAGCTGATATGGTGCTGCTGGATCTGTGGCAACCCAACTTAATGCCGATCGTGTGGGAAGACGGAGATACCAACATTCTCTGGAATCTGGTCTATGCGGCCAAAGGATCGAACGTGCATACCGTGTTTGTGGATGGAGAAATGGTGATCCAGGCCGGACGCAGCACGCGGGTGGAAGAATCCATCATCCTGGAATCGGTACAACGGCAAACTCTGGCACTGCTCAAGCGACGACAGGCATTCAAATCAACCCTGACGCCTGTTGTCAGCCAATAAACCCCTAATACCTCTAATAACCGAGTTAAAGTGGCTGTCGGCGTAGAAAGGTCAGGAGTGCATCGTTTACCTTTTCGTGCCAATCTTCTTGAGGATAATGGCCAACTTCCTCCAGTTTCACCAGTTCCCCATCGGGTAAGGATGCCGTGAAGGATTCGGCGATCGTCATGGGCAACCAGGGATCCCGATCGCCCCAGGCCACCAGAACAGGCTTTTCCCAGGAACGAAATCCACCTTCAATCTCTGCAGTTACGTCCTTCAGTTGCAGTCTTTGAATCGTGGTCAGGAGTGCCCGTCCTGCATCTGAACTTCTCAAGAAAGGCCGGCGATAAATATCTAAATCCTGGTCTTCTACCCGATAGCCGCCACCCCCTTCCAGAGTTCGGTCTACTAAAAGTGGGTCTTGCGTCATCACATCCCCAATCATGGGCCAGC
>JBBIQC010000315.1:0-1460 GCA_037442585.1 Oscillatoriales cyanobacterium bin_317 | reverse complement strand
ATCTTTCTCGGTAAACGGGACGCAACCGTCACAGGGGCATTGAGAATAGTAATGCGGTCAATCTGATCGGGGTGACGCAGGGCATATTGCAAGCCAACAGTTCCCAGAAAGCCCTGTACGACCAGGGAACATTGAGTAATTTCCAGAGCTTGCAAAAAATCCCCGAAAGCCTCAATGAAGGCATCAGGGGTATAGAGAAAATCCCGGCGATCGGGTTGCTCGGAAAAACCGTGACCCAACCAATCTGGCGCGATCGCCCGAAAACCGTATTCCGCTAGAGCAGGCAGGACATGACGATAGCCATAGCTTTGAGATACCAGGCCGTGAAGTAAGACAACAGGCGATCGGGCTGTCCCAACAGGTTCAGCTTCCCGATAAAACCACTCCCACGATCCCGCCTTAATCCAATTTTCACCCTTAGCCACGATTCCACCCTGGTCTGTCACCACGCTTTGGAATTAGTGTTCTTAAGAATACCGTTCCAGGGTGTTCTGTGCTACTTTTCTTTAAGAATTGCCTGGAAAATAGCACGCAGCGTGAGGCACAAGACGAAATATGCCATTGATCAAAGTCCAAACATCGGTTGCTAAGCCAGAGCCATCCCAAGTCGAAAGTTTACTAAAAACGCTTTCGGCTCGCTTGGCGAAACATACTGGAAAGCCAGAATCCTATGTGATGACGGCCTTTGAAGCAGGGGTACCCATGACCTTTGGTGGCACTCTGGATCCGGTTTGCTACGTTGAGGTGAAAAGTGTGGGCAGTATGAGTCCTGCCCAGACTAAGGCAATGAGCCAGGATTTTTGTCAGACCATTAATCAGGCGATCGCAGTGCCAGAGAACCGGATTTACATCGAGTTTGCGGATGCTAAAGGTTCCATGTGGGGATGGAATGGTTCAACGTTCTAAGTTTCCATCAAACTTCCCCAGAGGGGCGATCGCGAATTTCAGGTTCCTCGATTTGTACCAGATCGATCAAGAACTGCAAGTGCGAATACAGGTCAGTGCTAAGGCAACCTGTTGAGCGGAAAGATGGAGCAGGACTAACTCATCCTCGCGCAGGGTGCAGGGTTGTTTCCATTGCAGGGAAAGAACGGCCAGAACCTGATGGCGATAGATGACTGGAACAATGAGGTGAGCCTGAGTGCCAGAGGTGGTGTAGTGAGCAGCGGAGGCGAGGTTAGAGTCTGCCGGAATATTGACGGAAACTTGCATTTTTTGTGTGGCGATCGCGTCTTTGGTCAGCGAATCCTCGGCTAACCAGTTGGTAATCGCTCCCTCAGCGCTGTAAATTCCCTGAGGCAAAGCCAGCGCATTATGCTCAACGATTTGCAGGATACATCCATCCGCATGGAACGTTTTGCCAAAAGCTGTGGCGATCGGCTCCATACAATCCTCCAGGCTGTGAGATTGCTGCATCGTCTGCACAATAGCGGAGAGGAGGGCAGTTTGGGCCTGCGATC
>JBBIQC010000314.1:5067-6044 GCA_037442585.1 Oscillatoriales cyanobacterium bin_317 | reverse complement strand
GATCTGCCTCACTCCAACTGCTTCGATTCCGACTTTTTCAGCAAGCCCTAACTAACTTGTTACAGTAGGAAGGATCTTTATCGAAACGCGATCGCGGTAGCTATGGAAAGTCCTGATCTAGCTCCAGAGGGGGGTGCTACCCTTCAACCGACGGAAGAAACATCCAAGCCCAGTTACGTTAAACTGGCGATGCGGAACATGGTTCGCCAGCGGGGAAAATCCCTCCAGCACTTTGCACTCACCACGTTTGGCTTGTTGGCCGTGCTGATTGGCCTGTCTTACTTGACCCGGTGAGGAACTGGCATTGGAACGTCCTATCCAGGTTGAAGTATGTCTCCAAAATGGCTTTTTAGAAACTGAAACGCCAGTAAACTCTGAATTGAGTCATTCTCCAGCCTCTCAGCCCGAAATTGCTCAATTACCAGAGGGGACTCAATGGCAGGAGTGGTTTCAGCGCTGGTTGGAGGTGCTGAATCCCGATCTGTCGCCGATTCACTCCTACGAGCTAAGTTTGCGGTTGACAGACGATCGCGAAATCCAGGCCCTCAACGCCCGGTACCGCCACCAGGACAAACCCACGGATGTTCTGGCCTTTGCCGCCCTAGAGGATACCCACCCTCAAGCAGACGAAGTGCCATCCTCCCTCCCCTTATATCTGGGAGACATCGTGATTTCACTGGACACGGCTCAGAAACAAGCTCAGACGCAGGGCCATTCTCTGCAAACGGAATTGGTCTGGTTGGCCAGCCACGGACTCCTCCACCTCTTGGGTTGGGATCATCCCAATGATGACAGCCTGATGCAAATGTTGGACAAACAGCAATTTCTCCTGAATACGGTTGGTCTTTCGACCCCAGACCGCTAGAATTCTTCCTAGTCTTGTGGGCAAGCTAAGAATGAAATTGGTGTAAAACCTGCTCCTGGCTTCCCGGAAACCTGCCCAGTCGCTGGGTTTAAGTGATTAAGTATTGTTTGGT
>JBBIQC010000314.1:0-5053 GCA_037442585.1 Oscillatoriales cyanobacterium bin_317 | reverse complement strand
ATTCTGAGTGCCCTGATAGAAAGGTCATCCAGATTATGAAACTCAACCGGGATCTGGCCTGGCGGGTTGCGCCCAGTCTCCTTACAAGCTTTAGATATGCCTGGGCCGGAGTCAGTTACGCCTTCCAAACACAAAGAAACTTCCGAATTCATGTTGTAGTTGGCGCTCTGGCAATCGGCCTGGGCGTTTTTTTACAACTCCAGGCCGTGGAAATGGCAGTGATTGGCCTGACGATCGGGGCGGTACTGGCGATGGAGTTGTTAAATACGGCGATCGAATCAGTTGTGGATTTAACGGTCAAGCAGAACTATCACGAACTGGCCAAAATTGCCAAAGACTGTGCCGCAGCAGCGGTACTCATCTCATCGTTAGCGGCTATTGGAGTGGCAGGCACCTTGATCCTGCCAAAACTGTATTTGAAACTGGAATTACTTTTGCACGCTGTCTGACTATGAGCTTCGCGATGAAAACAGAAGGCAATGGATCCGAGTACAACCTTGGGTGTCAAGATACTTAAAACTTAGAACTTAAAACTCAAAACTCAAAACTTACCTTCTGCCTTGATCAACTCATTCTCAACCTTTGGAGTCAGTTCCCTTGATCCTCGTTATTGATAACTACGATAGCTTCACCTATAACCTGGTTCAGTATCTGGGGGAACTGGGTGCTGAGTTTCCTGTAGCCAAAGAAATCCAGGTCTACCGGAATGATCAGATTTCGATTGCCGAGATCTGTCAACTCAAGCCCGATGGGATCGTAATTTCTCCTGGCCCTGGCGATCCAGATCAAGCTGGAATTTCGCTGCAATTAATTCAGGAACTGGGGCCAAAAGTTCCCCTACTAGGGGTTTGTCTGGGCCATCAAAGCATTGGTCAGGTATTTGGTGGAAAAATCGTGTCTGCTCCTGTGCTGATGCATGGTAAAACCTCCCAGGTTCATCACACCGGAGTCGGAGTTTTTCAAGGACTTGAAAATCCGTTGACCGCGACCCGGTATCATAGTCTGGTGATTGAGCGGCAGGAGTTTCCCGAAGTTCTAGAAATTACCGCCTGGGTGGATGATGGCACCATTATGGGCGTGAGGCATCGGCAGTATCCTCACATCCAGGGCGTGCAATTCCACCCGGAAAGCGTTCTCACTGAATCAGGCAAGGAACTTTTACGGAACTTTCTCCGGTCAATCAGTAATGAAGTTAAGAGTTAAGGGTTAAGAGTTGAGAGTTAACTTTTAACTCTTAACTCTCAACTCTTAACTACTAAGTGAGGAGAGTATGAAACGGCGACAGATCATGCGCTATGCCGGGGTTGGGTTATTAGCGGTAGTCGGTGCAGGGTTCGGTTCTAGTTTTGAAAGTTCCCTGGCTCAGGCAGGTCAGTCTGTGACAGTTCAGTATTTTGGCCATACCTGCTTTTTATTCACCGGTGGCGGAATACGGATTCTGGTCAATCCCTTTCGATCGTTAGGGTGTACAGCGGGGTATAAGCCTCCCAAGGTCGCTTCAGATCTGGTTTTGATTAGCAGTCAGTTATTAGATGAGGGAGCGGTAGAAATCCTTCCTGGCAATCCGCGCTTACTCTATGAACCTGGCTCCTATCAGGTGAATGGGCGGCAAATTCAGGGGATTCGGATGGATCACGATCGCCTGGGAGGCAGACGTTTCGGCGTGAATGTCGCGTGGCGGTGGAAGCAAGGTGGCCTGGATATCCTGCATCTGGGAGGGGCAGCGGCTCCGATTACCACAGAGCAGCAAATTTTAATGGGTCGTCCAGATTTACTATTAATCCCGGTTGGAAACGGGCCAAAAGCTTATGGCCCAGAGGAAGCTAAACAGGCGATTGATGTTCTGCAGCCTAAGATCATTATTCCGACTCATTACCTGACAAAGGCGGCAGCCAAGGATGCTTGTGACTTAGTCCCTGTGGATAACTTCCTGACCTTGATGAAAGGAACACCCATACGACGGGCTGGCAGTTCCATTACCCTGAGTGGAGCTTCACTTCCTAAAACTGGCTCTGTAATTCAGGTCATGAATTATGCGTAGATGGCAATGAAAGAGTAATTACTGGATTTCAGTCCTTTCACTTATAAAAGTGGCACATTTAGCTGATTGTCAGAGTGTTTAGTGAGGGAATGCTGAACAGCATAGAGTTCAGGGTGTTTATGATTGCTGTATTAGTGTTATCCGGGTTAACAGGGTTCGTAACTTACCTACTGTGGCGACCCCACCAACGCTTCTGGTTACGTTAGTTCGCAAGAGCACTCTAATTGTAACTGAGGCAAATACCTAGAACCCCCAACCACGATCGCGGCTGGGGGTTTTTTAAGTGATCAAAATTCAGAAATCAATTGTTTTGTTCAAGTCTGGTTTTAGCCTCTGCTTCATACCAGGCAATTACTTGCGGTACTTCCAGATCTTCAATGTTCGTACCCAGTTGCAGCGCTATCTGTTTCAGGGGCTTGAGCGAAGAAATGACCAGTTGGGAGAAAAATCGGCGAAATTCCTGGTCAATTCCCTGCTGCAAGCTGTCATCTTGATAAATCCAGTCTTCAATCTGTTCAGGTTGGAGGGCACTAATGGAAATGTGATGTTCCTGAGCAATGTTTTTGAGCGATCGCAGAGCGTAGATAGCGACCCGCGCTGTGAACTTGTCATGAGAGGTGAGCAGGGCCTTATCGACTTCTGCACATTCTTCAGGGGTGAGAAATTCAGTACCAGACTGCATAGGGAATAAAAGGTTATGGAAATAGAGGCAGGATCTCACTTGGGCTGGATCATATAACCACAGCGATGCTCACCGTTCACGATCCAGTGGGTACGTTCCACCTTACAGTCGGGTAAGGCGACAGCAAACATTTCCAATTCATGACCGCAAACACTGGGGTAAGATTCTGCAATATGGGAGATCGCACAATTATATTCTGTGAGAATGTAACGCTCTTCCAGAGGGGAGTGAGTCGAGTTGACGAGGTGGCACTCCGCCATATAGCCTTCAGCCCGACGTAATTCCACCAGTTTGTCTACCCGCTCCTTTAAAGAGCCAGTCCCTAAGCGATCGCGGTATTCTGCCGCTTTTCGCTCCCATTGCTTGCGCAGAATCGATTTCATCTGCTCCTTACCCACGGTTTCGGCCAACGTGTCGAGCAGGGAAACAGCAAATTCATCATAACGAACGGGAAAGCGATCGCGTCCGGCGGCGCTGAGGGCGTACAGGTAATTGGGACGACCCATACCCGCCTGTACCGCCTGATGGACAATCAATCCTTCTGCTTCTAAATCTTTGAGATGGCGACGAACCGCCTGGGGGCTGATTTGTAGATTCTCAGCAAGCTCTTGCGCCGAGGCTTGCCCCTGTTTGAGAAGGTATTGCAGGATATCCTGTTTAGTCGAGGGCTGCTGAGTAGTTGTCATTCTCTTTACAGAGCTAGGGCTGACAAGAAATTTACTTTCGATACTTTGACAACATCTTTGTTGCTAAAGTACTTTACAATTGAATTAAGCAACACGATTGTTGTTTTAATTATAGAGTCCATTCGTTGCATTGTCGCCTGCCTCATGAACACACAGACAAAACCCATGCAAGCTAGTGAGAAAAGCCTCGAGGCTATGAAGAACTTTTCAGAAACCTACGCCAAGCGTACAGGGACTTACTTTTGTGCTGACCTTGGTGTAACTGCCGTGGTGATCGAAGGGCTTGCTAAACATAAGGATGAACTGGGTGCGCCGCTTTGTCCCTGCCGTCACTATGAAGATAAGGAAGCAGAAGCCGCGGCAGCCTACTGGAACTGTCCCTGTGTACCGATGCGGGAACGCAAAGAGTGCCACTGTATGCTCTTTCTGACCCCTGATAATGATTTTGCAGGCGACCAGCAAACCATTAGCCTGGATCAAATCCGTTCGGTAACAAATCAGTACTAAACCAGGTCCAGCTAGAAAACTGGAGGTTTTCCTAAGAGAGACTACAGTTCTGCGACTGGACAAGGTTTAAATTAGGGGTCTGAGTTTTGAGTGCTAAGTCCCCTCTGCGTGAAGCACTCAAAACACTGGTCTTAAACGTTTAGCATCTTGACTTTGCGATCGCGGTTTACTCACAACTCCCTTAAAACGCCGCAAAACCTCTCCCGGCATTCATACATCCGTTGATAAATCCAGCGATAACCATTATCACTTCCTCAGAGAGCACACATCCATGAGCGCTACCGTTCAGAACCTGGTTAACCAGCCCTACAAGTACGGTTTTGTTACCAATATTGAATCTGACACCATTCCCCGTGGGCTGAATGAAGACATTATCCGGCTGATCTCCGCGAAGAAGAATGAGCCAGAGTTTATGCTGGAGTTTCGGCTGAAAGCTTATCGTCAATGGCTCAAGATGACGGAGCCAACCTGGCCCCATGTGACTTATCCGGCGATCGACTATCAGGACATCATCTACTATTCTGCTCCCAAAGTGAAAGAGAAGAAACAGAGCCTGGAAGAAGTCGATCCCGAACTCCTGGAAACCTTTGAAAAGCTGGGCATTCCTCTATCTGAACAGAAACGCCTCACTAACGTTGCAGTTGATGCCATCTTTGACAGTGTTTCGGTCGCCACCACGTTTAAGGAAAAGCTGGCTGAGAAAGGTGTCATCTTCTGCTCCATTTCAGAAGCCGTGCAGGAGTACCCGGAATTGGTGAAGAAATACCTGGGTAGCGTCGTCCCCGTAGCTGATAACTACTTTGCAGCCCTTAATTCGGCTGTATTCAGCGATGGCTCCTTTGTCTACATTCCCAAAGGCGTTCGCTGTCCAATGGAGTTATCCACCTACTTCCGGATCAATAATGGCGACTCTGGCCAGTTCGAGCGGACGTTGATCATTGCCGACGAAAGTAGCTATGTCAGCTATCTGGAAGGCTGTACCGCTCCTATGTATGACACCAACCAACTGCATGCGGCGGTTGTGGAACTGGTGGCCCTGGATCATGCAGAAATCAAGTACTCCACCGTTCAGAACTGGTACGCCGGAGATGCCAATGGCAAGGGCGGCATTTACAACTTTGTGACCAAGCGCGGTTT
>JBBIQC010000313.1:0-6054 GCA_037442585.1 Oscillatoriales cyanobacterium bin_317 | reverse complement strand
GTTCAACGTCTTTCGAGAGCCGTATGGAAGCTGTATCGCCGCCTGAGTAAGGGACTTGTCACCTGGCTGTTGCGATCGGCGCTCCTGATCAACCGCCAACGACGAGCCGCGGCTGGATTTGTGTTGCCGACCACGGTGTTTTTGATTCTGGTAGTGGCATTAACAGCAGGAGCATTGAGTTATCGGGCCTATAACAGCAGCACCCGGACGATCGGCAATATTCAAAGTCGGGCCATTTACAATGCGGCCACTCCAGCGATCGATCGTGCCCGTTCCAAAATTGAATCGCTCTTCAAAGATCCGCGTTATCCAGGGGGGGTGCCATCAGAAGCTTTCCTGACCTCAATGATGCTGAACGATGGGCGGACAATTAAAGGGGTAAACCCGGCAACTCCCCAACCTGGCATTAATGGGCAAACAGATCCCAATGACCCATTTACCTTACTGGGTGAGAAGCGGATTGATGTCAATGGGGACGGGTTGATTGACAACGCCTGGGTCTATCATGATGGTGAAACAAAGTCGAGTGTTGTCTATTCCATCACTTTTTCCATTCCGGCAGATGACACAAATCCTGGTGGTCTACCAGGGTGGAAAAAGCTGTTACAAAAAACAGAAGTGGACAAAGCGTTAGGGATAGATAGCACGGAAAGCAAAAATGCTGGCCCCTTTGTTCGTACAGGGCCGTTGAGCAATAGTGAAGCGGTGACGTGCCGGGTTTCCAGTGGCAGTACGGTGGAGCAGGGATGGTATCAGGACGCTACAGATACCTCGAAATTGCGGAAGCGATTTCAGATTGATGCATTTGTTGTCAAAGATGAGGATGCGGTCAGCCCTGGCAAGCCACCCAACCTGACAACCTTAGAGTTTTCTCAAGACCGCCTGTTGGAGCGGGGCAACAAATGGGGAGCCTGGTTCCGCAACGATCTGGAAATCTTCCCCGGTCGCCAATTTAACTGGAACGGGGCGATGCATACTGAGGGTAGTTTGCTGATTGGCCCGACCACAGCCAATAACTTCAGTGCCTACTTGATCAGTTCTCCCAGTTCCTGTTTGTTCTTGCCAGAATCGAACTCAGAAATCTCGGTTAGGCAGGTCGCTCAAGAGGACAATACTCAGGTAGGCAACAGATTTACCGGAGTCATTGGCTCTGGTGACATTCGCTCCAACAACTATGGCGGCGGCTCAGCGATTCACGTTTACCAGAATAAGAGTTACGACGCTTCCAGGACTCTGGATCCTTCCACCCAATTGGTAAACAGCAATAAAAGGCCCTACTCCGTCTCTCTGGATCCGGCCACGATCGTTACCAGTGACGGCTATAAGGCCAGGGAAGGAGACCCATCGAACTACACAGATGGACTACCTGCAGTTACTAATACCAATGTGTTCGTTCAGGGTAAGCGAATCGTTTTGGATCCCAAGGGCGATCGTCCTTATGTGGATGACACTTACCGGGCAGATAACCGCTACGGGCCAAAGCCTAACTATGGCAAGGTAGCTGATGTTCCCGCAGGCAAGATTGGTCAGATCATCAATGCAGCCGATTTTCCGGGTGCCCCTGGAGTGATAGATTCCCTAACAAGGGATACCCCAGTGGGCGATCCTTCGACAGTGGGTCTGGATGGCTACTGGGAACGGCGATCGATTGTGGAAGGATTGCGAATTCTGGTAGGTCAACGCCTGGAATTAGGAAATCCTGCTGGCTGGGTACCTCCTCAAGACCGCCCAACTGCCCAACAGGCTCCCGATGCACTGCCGGTAACGGGAAATGATTCCTTCACCGATCTGCGGCAGATCGGTAACTATGGAGCTGCAGCAAACGGCACCAATGCCGACCCCGATACCAGTGATAATGAAGGCGATCCGCTGTATCCTCCCCATCGGTTTGTGAACTCTACTCGCGCCCATGAGGAGCGGCAACGCCGGACTTTACGCGATAACCTGGCGGCAGTTCAAGCCACTGCCGTTTACCACTACAAAGCAGATGGTGCTGGTACTTTTCCCACAGCCTGTTTGGTGACTACGGCTCACCCTGGTTCTCCCTTCAGTCTGCGGCAGTCCGTTAATTTCATGCCAAACCAGTACCTCAGTACCGTAGGAAATCCAGAACCCTGGATTGATTTCTTCTATGGCAAGGGTACCAATGGTTGGGAGTTTTCTCCCCCGGCAGCAACGGAGGCTGACTTCGCAGCGGCGATCGCTGCAGGCCAACCTTTAGGGAAGGCACTGCGAAATCTTGCCAATTTTGCTGGTGATCCGGAAGGAGCCTTTCCCCCTCAGCAAGGAACAGCGATTCGTCCCGATCCAACTTTGACGATGTGGGGCAATTTCTCTAACCTCCGGCGTGCTGTAGCCACTCTTGATGCATCTAACTACAACACTCTTAGTCCTGCAGATAAAACCTATCTGCATACCGCAGCCTGTACGTTGGGAATGCTGGCCTACAACCTGGAGCAGGTGCAAAAATTCGATCCCACTCCGTCTTTCCTGGATAGTGCAATGACCACGCTCGGTCGGGATCTCTATAGGATGATGGATGGCAATAACGAACCAGGCCAAGTCCCGGATGTATTGCCCAAAGAGCAGTTGTCCACTTACAAAGATGCCAGCGGCAATTACACCGGGACTTATAACCCTGCCTTTTACAATCCTCGGGACTACGATCGAGTCACCCCAGCCATGTTTCTGGCTGCGCTCAAAAACTGGCTTGGCGCTCCTGCTGCTCAAGGAGGTCAAGGTCTTGAAGAACCAGAAAATGATCCCAGATATCAGTTGGCGCTGCTGATTCATGAGCATTTCCAGATTCGCCGCGATCGTACCTATGGTTTCCGTCCCTCTCCAGCCGCTAACACCTGGAACTACAACCCTTACCTTGTAGGCTTTAGATATGTAGATCCAGCTACGAGTACGGCTGTTACCAAGCCAACTCTCTGGTCGTCTGCTTGTGACCCCAATCTATTTCCTGTTACAGGGGCAAACCAGTCTGGAGCAGCGGGTGCAACTGGATATAGTCTTGCCACTTCTCAAATTCCTCGGCAACGCCTTGCGCTATCTCGTTTATGTGGCGCAGTGATTCCTCCAGGAGCCGTACATGATTTTCCTGGGGATAACAACTATCCTGCACGAGGCGCTGCGTTAGAGAATCCATTGGATGCTGATACCACTGTGACGGATGAGTTCAAGAAGTTGAGTCCTACGATTAGCTCAACCCCAAACACCGTTTTCACTCAAACGACTCTGAATACTGCACCGTATGATGATCCCAGCTTTAAGCGGGCATTAGTTGCTCCTGAATTTCCTTCGCTGTATTACCTCTTCCCAGAGTTTGATCATGATCAGGATGGGGATGTTCGGACTGTAGGTGGTAAAACGATCGATCATCGCCAGCCTGGAAATACAACGGACGGTACGCCACGGTTAAACCAACTACCTGCCGCGTTCCAACCCTGGCCAGAACCCTATATCACCACCGCCAATTCAATTAATTCGACAGTCACCTATCAAGCTGTTAGTACCGCCGATACGCCTTACACAGACGGTCTCTTTACGAATGGTGAATATGCCGCAGCCGTTAGTTACACAGATCCAAATGTATTACCTGAAGGAATTACCTCCTTCGATTACAAACCTTTTCAGCCTTTCCCTGAGAAAGATAAGGCTGTTAGTTTTGGCTCAGTCGTTAGACCAGGTGCAACTGACTTAAGCGATTGGAAACTGCCAACAGCCAGCACTCCTGCAGCTAACAGCCCCAACCGGATCCGTACCCCAAATAACACAGTTGCAGCCGTAGCCTTCCAGGATAGAGTCTTGTTCAATGGACGGGAATGGCAGCCTGGGCGGGTGCTGGACATCGACCTGGATATGCTGCGAAGCACTACAGTGGGCGGAACTGAGTCCTGGTTACCGGTTAGTGGGGTTGTCTATGCTTTCCGCGAAGATGCGGTGCGGGAAGATGCGATCGCGCGTCCAGCCGGTACCACCAATCCCCCTTCACTATCGGATGTGAAGCAAACTGATGTGCGAACTCCTGGCGAGGAAACGGATCCGCCTTTAACGGCTGGGGCCGTCTCTACCAAGCCTGTAGATTATGTACCTGATCCCGATCGTCGAGCACATGGTTTCCGCTTACGCAATGGCGAAAAACTGAAACGGACAGCAGGAGGCGTGGATGCCATTAAAAACACCCGTGGGCTGTCCTTCTTCTCCGACAACCCGGCCTACATTATGGGTAACTTCAACAAGCACCAGGACTCCAATGGTAATCGTCTCGAAGAATTCACCCAACAAGTTGGCGGCACCAATTATAGTACCGCTACCTTTTATGACCAGCGAACTGCTCGGGATCAAAATTTTGCCAAGACGGCAACCGACGAATGGCGGCCCTCAGAAGTGCTGGCCGACACCATCACCATCTTGTCAAACGGCTTCTGTGACGGTGGAATTATTGACACATTCACGGCAGTGAATGTAACCAACGAATACCCAAGCAGCGGTATTGATGCCAGCGCCTATAATAACCCGGATAAAGGGCTATTTGCGCCTGGATGTGGGAGTAGCTCAGTCACCTCTTTCATGAACCAAAACCGTCCAAACAGTGCTCCTCAAACGAATTGGAACTGGCAACACGAAAATCCCAGTGATCCCCTGTCTCCAGTCAAGATTTCTCGTAATGGCCACCCGCTAGTTCAGGCTCCAGTTCCTACAGGTGCTTCTAAAGCACCCCTTCCGGTTGAGTATACGGGCGTGTATAACAGTGGCTCAACTACAATTCCAGGCGGTTATTACAACATCTCTGGCACAAGTGCAAACTCAAGCCAACAAAAACGCTCGGTACAGCCAGTGGATCCTAACCTGGCCAATCCTGCCAATCCTTCTGAAGGCCCAACGGTAAATACGATTTTCATCAGTGGTATCGTTCCGTCCCGTTTACAACAGTCCTATGGAGGATTGCATAACTTCCCCCGCTTCCTGGAATGGTGGCAGGGAGTGAACCTCAACTTCTCCGGATCCTTCCTGCAATTGAACTTCAGTAACTATGCCACTGCTCCCTACGATGAGGATGTCGTAGAACCTGCCCAGGATTCCAATAGCTTTGAGGTCGTAGACTACAACAGCCCCCCGAACCGTCTCTGGGGTTATGATGTTGCCCTACAGATGGTACCTGCTAGCCCCGCTGCTGCCCGGTTCGTGACTCCTGGTGTAACCCGCAACGAGTTCTACACCGAACCTGCATCCAACGACCCCTATATGCAGAATTTGTGTAATGCCCTGAAAGCCAATCAAGCCCCCAATGGCCCCAATCTCGCTCAACTCAAGTGCCCAGCCTAAGACCTTTCCGCCTTCTGTCTTTCTTTAAGGAGGACAGAAGGATAACCATTCTGAAAATTACCTCCTTCTTTTTGAGGAATCGCTGATGTCCGTCCGTTTCCGTTCTACCAAATCCTTTCCTGCCCGGATATTGCTAGCGCTGGCAAACCGTGCCACTGACCATTCCTCAACTCACCCCACAGAGCAGGGGCTATCGCTGATTGAGTGTTTAATTGCCATTATGGTAATTGCCATTACAGCAACGGCTATTACCCCGCCGATCCTGTTAGCCACTGGCACCCGGATCCAATCGCGACGGGCTGAACAGGCTAACCAGATTGCCCAGGCTGAAGTGGATCGGATTCGGACGATCGTGGAGCGGGGGGGATACTCCACGGCAGACTTACCGATGAGTACTGGACAGGCCACTGGCATTGAAACCTTTGGTGCACCTGTCAGTCCTGCTGGGCCTGCCATGTTGTCGTCTGGTACTTGTCCCGATCGCTATCCTCAAACCAAACCAAACTCTCCCAATGGCCTGGTCAAGGTCGATATTGACGGAGATTGTCAGGCAGAGTTTTTGATGCAGGTTTTCCGAACAGCAGGATGCTGGCCTACCAACGTTGATCAAACTACTCAACCGCCCTACTCCTTTTACATGGGGGTACGAGTCTACGCCTACCAGGAGGGAGAAAATATTCCTGTCTTTGACAACCAGCGGGCCACCCTCAGTATGAGTTCTAC
>JBBIQC010000312.1:3082-6073 GCA_037442585.1 Oscillatoriales cyanobacterium bin_317 | reverse complement strand
ATTGTTGGAAACCAGCAGGATTGGTCTGTGACCACAGGGCTAACCCCAAGCCTCCCAGCAACAGCAGACCCCCTAACCCGAAAACGAGCCACCATACCTTACTCCGTCTGGGCTTGGCGACCGCTTCTTCGGATACAGGACTGGTCGTTTGGTCCTGGGCCGTATCCTGCACAAGCTGCCTGGAGGATTCAGACCAGTCGGTTGTGGGGCGCTCAGGCAGGGGAAGAGCGATCGCAGGTAGGGGCGTAGAGACATGACATTGCAGGAGTACAACCGAGGCATTATCGTGGCCGTTTTTTCGATTCGCTAACTCGATCCATGATCGAGCAGCAGCCTCTAACGACGCTTTGCCTTTGAGTACCCCTTCCATGACTTCAGCCCAGGATTCCTCAACCCGCCCGTAATCACTCAGACCATCCGAACAAAGCAGTAAAATGCCATCTTCTTCAATCACAAACCTTTGAATGGCCGGACGGAGAAACTCGGCATCACGAGTGCCCAAGGCTTGAGTTAAAGCGCCTGCATCCGGTCGTTGCAACGCTTCCCGATACAGCGATCGCCCCAACCGGACTTCCCGTACTGCGACATCATCGTCAATGGTCAGACAATGGCAGGAGCGATCGGTAATCCAGTAGGCGCGGCTGTCCCCAATGTTGACCAGATACAATTCGTGACTGTTGGAGGCAACCGTGCCATCAGGCTGTTGCAGGGGTTGAGGAAGTTGCAGCGCCATCACGAGCGTCGTTCCCATCCGCTGGCGGGCTTCTCGCCCCTGATTGTCATTCTGATGGGCGATCACATTATTAATTACCCGCACGATCGCTTCCAGTTGATCGGCCACCAGATTGGCAGAAAACGGCTCTGGTTGTCTCGCTACTTCTGCCAGAAGCGCCTGCACCTGGAGTTTGATCGACTGTACGGCTAACTGGCTGGCGACTTCACCCCCCTCATGGCCGCCAATCCCATCACACACGATCGCCAGTTGGGGAAAAATCCCATCACTCGCCAGACTGGCCGCATCATTCAGGGGATAACAGGCATCTTCGTTGTGGTTGTATTGCGGCCCCGTATCACTGGCTCCAGTTGCTTGCAGGCGTAAAGGCAGTTGGGCGGCTTGTTGCAGTAATAGTTGATTAAGCCGAGGCGCGATCGCTTGAGCCGTTGCCCCCTCTGCTTCCATCTCGCGACAAATCTCCTGCAATGGGGCGATGTTGGCAGGTTTTGCTTCAGGCAACCACTCCAACCACAGATGAGCCAGATCTGCCAGATTGGGTAGCGCAGGACTCTGTTCCGGCGTTGTTTCATCAACGGCTAAGACTCGATCGTCCTGGAACAACTGACATAGCCGGACTCGCCACCCTTCCACGCGAATATTGTCAGCAATCAGCAGACTGGTACTGACTCCTTGTTCGGCTAGCGGTATCCATAATTGCAGCATTTGCCAGAGCCAGTACACCTGCCGTACCGCTGTAGCTTGTGGCCAGGCACGCCCGATCGTCGGAAACAACAACCCTGCAGAATCGAGAGGCGCATTCTCCAACAAAAAAACTTTCGAGGTATTCCCCCCCTCGTTGCTGGGGCAAATTCCATACACCTGTGGAACATGCAACCGCTGGGGATAGAGATGCATATACGGCAGAATTGGCTCTGGAAGCTCCGCCGCTGCAGGAAAGTCAGGCAATAAGGCAGGTTGAGTATCCAGCCAGACCTGGGGGGTCTTCACAAAGTAGCGTCCGGCAACCAGACTACCGACAGTAGGCGGAACCGAAAGTTCCCCAATCACCCAGAGATAGCGATAGATTAAAGGAGTCTGGCAATTTTTACAGGCAAAACTCCCCAGGTTATTCAGGGGGGCAGAACAGTTCAGATTAGGACAATAGATCTGAGTGGGAGAAACCTTCATAGCGCTATCCGCGTCCTAGCCCTGATGACTAAAAAAGTTAAATCAATGATTAAACCGACGCTAAAGTGTCCAACTTAAACTAAACCTGTTTACGGAATCTAGCTCCTGAAAGCTGGATTTAATCATACAGCAGCAATCCCGTTACCTTTACAAAAATACAAAGAACGAGGTGAGATGGACCTGAGTCCAAGTGTGATCTGGTTGCTGATAGGCGCAGTCTTCTGCCTCATAGAGTTTGTTGTTCCCACGGCCTTTGTGTCCTCCATGATGGGCATTAGTGCCCTGATTGTGGCGGCGATCGCGGGCCTGCTTCCACTGGGCTTACAAATTGCTCTGTGGGCTGTCCTATCAGTGGGTTTGGTGTTAGCTTCCCGCCGTCTGGTACGCACCCGTGCCTCCCGAAATTTAGATGCGACTGAAGCGGAAACGCTGACGGAAATACCGGCGGGCAGAACAGGCAGGGTACTCTACGAAGGAAATTCCTGGGCGGCTCAATGTGATGACCCAGGAGTGACGATCGCGGCGCATCAGAAGGTGTACATCGTAGCTCGCCAGGGCACCACGTTAATTGTGATGCCCCAAAATGTGCTGCGTTCCTAATTTTTAAACCTTGTCCAAGTCCAGAACCGTAGTTTCTCTGATCGGAAAACGACCGTTCTCTAGCTGGACTTGGTTTAGTTGATGTTTTTGCAAGAATTTACAGGAGTTTGACCATGTGGGAATGGATTATTGGCCTACTGATCGTGGGTGGTGGGGTTTCCAGCGTCAAAATTATTCAGCAGGGAAATGAAGCCCTGGTAGAGCGGTTGGGGGTGTACGATCGCAAGCTGGTTCCCGGCCCTAAATTCGTGATTCCCATTATTGAGCGAGTCGCTTTCCAGGAAACGATTCGCGAAAAAGTCTTAGATATTCCCCCGCAACCCTGCATTACCCGCGACAACGTTTCCATCACTGTGGATGCGGTGGTCTACTGGCGGATTGTGGACATGGAAAAGGCATACTACAAAGTCCAGAATCTACAAAATGCGATGGTGAATCTGGTGCTAACTCAGATTCGGGCTGAGATGGGCAAGCTGGAACTGGATGAA
>JBBIQC010000312.1:0-3072 GCA_037442585.1 Oscillatoriales cyanobacterium bin_317 | reverse complement strand
GTGGTACTGCGGGACATTATTCCCTCCCAGGCGGTGCAGGAGTCCATGGAATTGCAGATGTCAGCGGAACGCCGCAAACGAGCCGCTATTTTGACCTCAGAAGGCGATCGCGAATCGGCCATTAACAGTGCCCGTGGCAAAGCAGAGGCTCAGATTCTAGATGCTGAGGCTCGTCAAAAAGCCGTGGTTTTGCAAGCAGAAGCGGAACAAAAAGCAGCGATTCTCCGTGCTCAGGCAGAACGGCAAAGTCAGGTGCTGAAAGCCCAGGCCACCGCGGAAGCGATTCAAATTGTCCATCAGGCTCTGGCCAGTGACCCCAAAGCCGCTGAAGCCGGGAAAGTGCTGCTGGCCTTGAGCTACCTGGATATGGGAGCAGCGATCGGCAAGAGCGACAGCAGCAAAGTCATGTTCATGGATCCGCACAGCATTCCCGCTACCATTCAGGGCATGTTGTCAATGGTTGATAGCAATCAGAACGGCGCTTAAGCTGACCCTTAACTCCCCTCCTCAACCGAGATGGGCTACAGTATAGAGAAACAGCCATCTTTGACAGGAGACTAATGGCATCCTCATCTTCGATCGCGGTTCGTGAACTTCCTCTGTTTCCCTTGCCAGAAGTCGTTCTATTTCCAGGCCGACCTCTTCCCTTGCACATCTTTGAGTTCCGTTATCGCATCATGATGAATACCATTCTGGAAACGGATCGCCGTTTTGGTGTTTTGATGTGGGATCAGGCCCAAGGGAAACCTGTTACAGTGGGTTGCTGCGCTGAGATTGTTCAATTTCAACGGTTGCCTGACGATCGCATGAAAATCCGCACGATCGGGCAACAACGGTTTCGGGTGCTGGAATATGTCCGTGAAAAGCCTTACCGCGTCGGTCTGGTGGAGTGGATTGAAGACGCACCTCCTGAGCAAGATCTCAGACCTTTAGCTGATTCAGTTGCACAACTGCTGCGGGATGTCGTTCGGCTGTCTGCAAAACTGACTGAGCAAGAAATTGAACTCCCGGATACCATTCCCGAGTTGCCTTTAGAGTTGTCCTATTGGGTCGCTAGCAATCTCTATGGGGTGGCGGAAGAGCAGCAACTTCTACTAGAAATGCAAGATACAGCAGCCCGATTAGAGCGGGAAGCGGAAATTTTGACTTCTACTCGCAATCACCTCGCCGCCCGCACCGTCCTCAAAGACACCTTTGAAGACGCTTAACGTACCCAAGGCCGATCGTCCTTCAGTATACTGGCAGTGTTGGTTCTGTGCTGTTGACGAGAAGGATTGGTGTCCAGTGTCCGTTGCGATCGAAACCCTCCTGACTTCAGAAATTTTGCGACCCGCCCGTTACCTGGGCAATGAATTAGGGGCCGCCCATAAACCCTGGGAATCAGCAACCGTTCGCTGGGCACTGACTTATCCAGAAGTCTACGAAGTGGGGGCTTCTAACCTGGGCCATATCATTCTGTACAACATTCTCAACGCGCAACCCCAGCAACTGTGCGATCGGGCCTACCTCCCCGCCCCCGATTTAGCCACCAAACTTCGCAACACTCAAACTCCCCTATTCGCTGTCGAGTCCCGCCGCCCTCTCACCGACTTCGACATCCTGGGATTCAGCCTCAGCTACGAACTGGGAGCCACCAACATTCTGGAAATGCTGGACTTAGTCGGAATCCCCCTCACCTGGCAAGAACGCCAATCCCTAATCCCTAATCCCCAATCCCCAATCCCTTACCCCCTTATCTTTGCTGGAGGCCAAACTGCCACTTCCAACCCCGAACCCTACGCCGATTTTTTTGACTTCATTGCCCTAGGAGATGGAGAAGAATTACTGCCTGAAATTGGCCTGGTGCTTCAGGAAGGAAAAGCGGCTGGGTTAAGTCGGCA
This sequence comes from Oscillatoriales cyanobacterium bin_317, assembly GCA_037442585.1. Classification (GTDB taxonomy): domain Bacteria; phylum Cyanobacteriota; class Cyanobacteriia; order Leptolyngbyales; family Leptolyngbyaceae; genus Leptodesmis. The sequence continues at coordinate 1,192 of JBBIQC010000312.1, read as the reverse complement.
GGAATTATTGCTCGATCTGGCCCAAATTCCGGGCGTGTATGTGCCTCAGTTTTATGACATGGCTCCCGATGGCTCTGTCCATCCCAACCGTTCTGCTGTGCCTGAGCGCATCCTGCGACGGGTTGCCACTCCCATGCCTGCTTACTCGATCGGCCTGGTTCCCTATATAGAGACAGTTCACGATCGCCTGACGGTGGAAATTCGGCGCGGCTGTACACGAGGTTGCCGCTTCTGCCAACCGGGAATGCTCACCCGTCCCGCCCGTGATGTCGAACCAGAAGCTGTGGTTGAAGCGATCGCAGCAGGGATGCGGGCCAGCGGATACAATGAATTTTCTCTCCTCTCCCTGAGTTGTTCTGACTATCTGGCCTTGCCTGCCGTTGGGGTCGAGATTAAGAATCGCTTAAAGGACGAAAATATTTCCCTGTCTCTGCCCAGTCAGCGAGTCGATCGGTTTGATGAAAACATTGCCCACATTCTGGGCGGAACTCGTCAGGCTGGCCTCACCTTTGCTCCGGAAGCAGGCACCCAACGGCTGCGGGACATTATTAACAAAGGGTTAACCAACGAAGAACTGTTGCGGGGAGTTAAAACGGCTTACGAGCAGGGTTGGGATCGAGTCAAGCTGTATTTCATGATCGGGCTACCGGGTGAAACGGATGTGGATGTGCTGGGCATTGCCGAAACCGTCCGCTGGCTACAGCAAGAGTGCCGCATTAAGGGCAGAAAGCCACTAAACTTCAACCTGACCATCTCCAATTTCACACCCAAACCCCATACGCCATTTCAGTGGCATTCTGTCTCAACAGCCGAATTTGAGCGCAAGCAAGCCCTGTTAAAGGAAGAGTTCCGGCGCATTCGGGGGTTGAAGGTTAACTTTACCGATGTTCGCATCTCAGCAATGGAAGACTTTGTGGGACGGGGCGATCGCCGTCTGGCTCCGGTCATTCGTCGTGCCTGGGAACTGGGAGCCGGCATGGATTCCTGGTGGGAAAGCCTGGATCGGGCCTTCGCGGCCTGGACAGAGGCGATCGCGGAAGCGGGCCTGACCTGGAAATATCGTCAGGTCGAAAATGGGGAATGGAACCTGTTTGAAGAGATAGATCACCCGTCCAAAATCCAAAATCCAAAATCCAAAATCCAAAATCTCTACGACGCTCCTCTTCCCTGGGATCACCTCGACACAGGAATC
>JBBIQC010000311.1:0-6084 GCA_037442585.1 Oscillatoriales cyanobacterium bin_317 | reverse complement strand
TGCGTCATGGCTTCCCCACCGCAAAGAACCTTTAAGTTCTGATTGCCCTGCCAGCCTGCGGCTAAGAGAATTTGCCAGGTAATCGGAGTCGCCTGCATCACCGTTGCCTGACTGCGAGATAGCTCGTCCATTAACCGACTGCCATCCGAGGCCACTTCTCGGCTGACGATGACGACACGCGCCCCCAGAATCAGCGGCAGGTAGATTTCTAAGCCTGCAATATCAAACGAGATCGTTGTGACAGCCAGAAGCACATCGTCTGCGGTCAGTCCCGGTGCTTTGCTCATGGAAGTCAGGAAATTGATGACAGACTGATGCTCCAGTTGCACCCCTTTGGGTTTTCCAGTAGAACCGGAGGTGTAAATGGTGTAAGCCAGATTTTTGGTGGTGACTGAAGTGACTGGATTAGCTGTACTTTGTTGACCGATCGCGGCCCAATCATCATCGATACTGACAATGGTTAAGGATTGCTGCGTCGCCAGGTTACTGCAGCGCTCTCTCAAGTCATGTTGGGTCAACAGAACCGTCAAGCGGGCATCTTCAACCATGTAAGCCAGCCGTTCTTCTGGATAGCTGGGATCTAAAGGAACGTAAGCTCCACCTGCTTTGAGAATCCCTAAGAGGCCAATTACGGTATCCAGCGATCGCTCCAGGCAAATCCCGACGAGAACATCTGGGCCAACTCCCAGCTTTTGCAAATAATGCGCCAGTTGATTCGCCCGATCGTTGAGTTCCTGGTAGGTAAGCTGTTCATTTTCAAAGACAGCGGCAATGGCTTCTGGGGTACGTTTTACCTGTTCTTCAATCAGGTGATGAATACAGCGGTTATGGGGGTAATTTGCCTGAGTGTTGTTCCATTCCACCAGCAGTTGGTGACGTTCTTTTGCAGTCAGGATGGGTAGGGTGGCGATCGGCTGCTCTGGTTGAGCGACGACTCCGGCCAGCAGTGTCTGGAAGTGGCCGACCATGCGAGCGATCGTCGCCCGGTCAAACAGATCCCGGTTGTATTCCAACTCACCCGTCAGGCCATTGGCCGTCTCTTCCATCATCAGGGTCAGGTCGTACTTGGCGGTACCACTTTCAACGGGCAGGGTGGTGACGGTTAGCCCAGGCAGTTCCAAGCGATCGATGGGTGCATTCTGCAGCACAAACAGCACCTGGAACAGCGGACTGTAGCTGGAGTTGCGTTCTGGCTGTAAAGCCTCGACCACTTGATCGAAGGGAATATCCGAGTGAGCGAACGCCTCCAGGGAAACCTTACGGACTCGTTGCAGCAGTTCCAGGAAGGCTGGATTGCCAGACAGATCCACTCGTAAGGCCAGCAGATTAATAAAGACTCCCTGCAACGCTTCCAGTTCGCGGCGATGGCGGTTGGCGATCGGAGAACCAACCACCAGATCTTGATGCTGACTGTGGCGGGATAACAGCGTCGCAAAGCTGGCCAGCAACGTCATGAACAGGGTGGCACCCGCTTTCTGGCTGAGCGCTTTGAGTTGTTGCGTCAGTTCGGGGCTGAGGGTAAAGAACTCACTGCCGCCGCGATAGGTTTGCCGGGGAGGACGGGGATGATCCCAGGGTAATTCCAGTAGGGCCGGAGCGCCCGCCAATTGCTGTTTCCAGTAAGCCAATTGCTGGCGAACAGGCTCACTATGCAGCCACTGATCTTGCCAATGGGCAAAGTCCGCATACTGAATAGGAAGGGCTTCCAGCGGCGAGGCAAGACCTTGAGAGAAGGCCGTGTAGAGGGTGGCTAATTCCTGCCGCAGGAGAGCCAGAGACCAGCCATCGGAAGCGATGTGATGAATTGTCAGCAGCAGCACATGAGCCGTATTGCTGAGGCGCAACAGAGTGCCTCGAATGGGCAGATCTTGGGCCAGATTAAATGGTTGTTGAATTTCCGCTTGCGCCAGACGGTAAACCTCTGCCCGTTGCTCTGGTTGCAGACCTGGCACATCCATCACCGATAAGGAGAACGGTTGGGGTGGCAAAATGACCTGTACTGGAGTGCCATCGACTTGAGGAAATACCGTGCGCAGGACTTCATGGCGATTCAGAATTTCGGTCAGGCTACGCTCCAGTAAAGAAATATTTAAAGCGCCACTCAGTTGCAGTACGACGGGAATGTTGTAAGCTGTTCCTTCTTCTAATTGAGCCAGGAACCAGAAGCGCGACTGGGTAAAGGATAGGGGGAGATGGGCCTGTCGGGGAATCGGAGCCAGAACTGCTTGAGGCACAGAATCCTCAGCGTTTAATGTGGCTAAGTGAGCCGCCAAACTGGCGATCGTTGGGAATTCAAACAATCGGCTGATGGAAATTTCCAGATTTAAGGTTTCCTGTAACCGGGAAAGCACTTGAGCCGCCATCAAAGAATGTCCACCCAGGCTGAAAAAGTCGTCCTGAATGCTGACCTGTTCTAAGCCCAAAATAGGTGCCCAGATGTCCGCCAGCATCTTTTCCAAAGGGGTTTCGGGGGCGACGTAGGGCCGGGTGGAGAGCGATCGCATTGAGGTCGGTACAGGTAGGGCGCGGCGATCGACTTTTTGGTTAATGTTGAGCGGTAATGCTGCCAATTCCATAAACAGGGTCGGCACCATGTAGTCGGGCAATTTAGCCATGAGGAAACGACGCAACTCCTCGTGAGTCGGTTTCTGCGCTGAATCCAGAACTACATAAGCGACCAGGGCTTTCTCCCCGTCCACTTCGGGAGCCATGACCACGCCATCCCGCACCCCGGCAGCCTGCCGTAACGCCAACTCCACTTCACCTAATTCAATCCGCATCCCGCGCAATTGAATTTGAAAATCAGAACGACCCAGAATTTCCAGATTGCCATCGGCATCGAAACGACCCATATCGCCCGTGCGGTAGAACCGTTGCCCGTTAATGACGACAAACTTTTCCTGAGTTAATTCTTCCCGGTTGAGATAGCCCTTGGTGACTCCGGCTCCTGCAAAATAGATTTCACCGACAATTCCGATCGGCACCAGATTTTGGTTCGGGTCATACAGCCGCACTGACACATTGGGGAAGGGCTTACCGACACGGCTTTTATCAATGATCTGATCTCTGGGAACAGGATAGGTGCAACCCATGCAGCTAATTTCGCTACAGCCATAAATCACGTAGATTTCTGCATTCTGGAAGGTCGCTTTCATCGCTTCCAGCAGATCTGCCGAAACCATGTCTCCGCCCGTTGAAACATGCTTAAGTCGCTGAAACTTTTGCAGGTCTATCTGATTGCTTCTGATGTACTCAACCAATTTTCTCAATAAGCTGGGCGAGGTATGAATGATCGTTACCTGCTCCAGCGTTTGGATCATGCGCCGGAAATCTAAAATATGTTCCCGCTCCAGAATCTGCAGTGTTCCTCCAGCGACCAGCGGCGACAGTAGCTCGAACAGGGAAATGCTGAAGGTGAAACGGGCGATCGCAGGCATCCTGTCGTGCCGATCGAAGCGATAACGCTCCTGAGCCACCTGAATGTAATTAATCAAATTCCGATGGCTGGCCATCACCCCTTTAGGCTTTCCTGTCGTCCCAGAGGTATAGACCAGATAAGCCAGTTGATCGGGCTGAACCGCAGGAGTTGGGTTAGATGTAGGGAAGGACGCGAGGGTATCCCACTCTTGATCCAGGCAAAAACTATACTGGGCGATCGCGGGCAGGTTGGGCAGCAGATGAGCCTGGGTCAGCAAAACCTGGGGCTGGGTATCTTCCAGGATAGTAGCCAGCCGCTCTGTCGGATAGGTGGGATCGATGGGAACGTACACACCACCCGCCTTAAAGATCGCCAACAGACTGACTGCAATATCCAGGGAGGGCTGAATACAAACGGCCACTCGTTCTTCCTTGCCGACTCCCAGGTGGCGTAAGTAATGAGCCAACTGATTCGCCCGCTGGTTCAGGTCTGCATAAGTCAGGTGCTGCTCCTGAAAAGCGACTGCGATCGCCTCTGGTTGTTCTGCCGCATGCGCTTCAATGGCATAAAACACAGGGCTGGCTTCATAGGCAGCCGTTTCGCTATGCCAATCCACCAGCAATTGTTGCTCTTCTGCCGCCGTCAGTAAGGGCAAATAGGCAATGGGGCAACCCAGATCCTGAATCATCGCCTCTGTCAGCCGTTGCAAGTGTCCGGCCAGACGGTGCATCGTGTCGGGCTTAAACAGACAAGCATTATATTTGAGCAAGCCTGAAATTCCCTGTTCCTGTTCAATGATGATCAGGTGCAAATCTGGATAGTGAGCAGCATGCGATCGTTCTGCCTGGGATTTTACCAACCAGGATTCTGACTCTTGCCCACGCAGGAAGTTTTCTACAAAGGTGACGGCAACGGGTAGATCCGATGAAGTGTTGGATGATAGATGGCTCTGTTCGGCAACAGGTTCTTCCTTTAATTCAGGTGCAATATTATCTAAACTCTCTGAAATTTGATTAACCAGATCTTGAATTTTGAGTTGACTATCGAGATGTGTAAAAAGTTCCGTTTTGTAATAGTTCGTATTTTTTGGGCGAGGCAGGTTTAGCTCCAGGGAAATCGTTTCCTGTTGGGTGTACCGATGCAGTACCGCACTGACAGCCGCTAAGAGCAGCGATCGCACGTTAAGACGAGTATTTCTGGAGAATTCAAGCAGAGTTGGGGACAGGCTGAATGGGTGATACTTAGCCTGATAGCCAGTACTAGGAGTTTTGAGGAAATCGCTGGGCAGGTGTAGACCCGCTGCGTCTGAGTCGCCGCATTGGGGATAAGTCGTTGCAGGTGGGCAGCGATCGTTTACGTTGATGGGGTGCTCTTGAACAGCCATTCCACCCGTTAAATTCATTTTTTCCACTTTCGCCCGAAAAACCCCCGTCATATCTCCAGCGACAGGCTGCTTTTGATTCATCTTCGCCATACACAAATCTCTACTTTTTGGGAAAAACCTGTTTGGCCCGGATTAGCACTGAGTACATCCGTCATGAACACCGTAGTTCCGCTAACTTAACATGCTCTTCGGAGGAGATTACGCATTATTTAGAAACTTCATCAGAAAGTAATACGTGGATTTCCGCAGTTGTATCGAGCCTTACACGAGAAACAAAGGCTTGTCCCAGTAATCCGGTATACATTTAGCCAGAATTATCCTGAAAATCCGAAGTAGAAAAATTTAAAGTTTTTATTTATGGAGGTATTGAATAACACATGGCATTCCATCCGCGTTCGCAGTATGACCTGATTTAAAGCTAATTATCGGCAGATGACTGGCTTTAAGCGAACTGACCTCAGATCCTGGTAGGGCGTATTTCAGGGGAAGAGCATGAGTTAAATGGGGCTGTTCCCAGATCTGTGGAGAGAATTCCGAGTAGATTACAGGGGTATTGAGAGCAAGCTTAATACAAGTGGCAACTTTCAATGAAGACTCAGTAAATCTACTGGTAGTTCTTCAAGAACCTGGAATACATTCGGGGCTGAACCTTAGTTAAACCTGATCCAGGCCCAGAACCATAGTTTCTCTGATCGGAAAACGATCGTTCTCTAGCTGGACTTGGTTTAGAGAACATTTGTCAAAGCTCAGAGAAAAGACCGTCCGTTGCTGATTTTTGTCTTTCCTAATCTAATTGCTTAAGGAGAAGCTGTTGTGAGCCAAAGTTATTCGATCAAAGGTTTGGATCATCTGGAATTTTATGTGGGGAATGCCAAGCAATCTGCTTCCTTTTACAGACGGTCTTTTGGATTTGCTCAAACCGCTTACCGGGGATTAGAAACGGGTGAACGGAAAACCACCTCCTACGTTCTCGAACAGGGGGAAATTTGCTTCGTTCTCAGTTCTGCCCTCAGTCCAGACCATGAGATTGCTCAGAGTGTCATACAACACGGAGATACGATCGCGATCATTGCTCTGGCAGTCTCGGATGTTCCGGTAGCTTACAGACAAGCCGTTGAACGAGGCGCGATCGGGGCCATTCCTCCGACCGAGCAGGAAGATCAACACGGAATATTGCGTTATGCCGCCATTCGTACCTTTGGAGACACCCTGATTAAATTTATCGATCGTAGTGATTACTCAGGTACCTTTGCTCCGGGATTTGTCTCCCGTTCATTAGTTC
>JBBIQC010000310.1:0-6097 GCA_037442585.1 Oscillatoriales cyanobacterium bin_317 | reverse complement strand
GCGAGACGATGAAGTTTGGCTGTATCTTATGCAGTGGCAAAATCCCTGGGGACATAGTAACAAAGAGCTTTTTTCACTGTACCGAGGAGCTACCGCTGATAACGAATGTCCTTTTGTGATTGATACTTCAACTCCCAGTTGTGGTGATTCCAGATTCGGTTGCTGGGTTTGTACGTTAATCAGTGAAGACAAATCGATGGCGGCCATGATCCAGAATGATGCGGAAAAAGAATGGATGCAACCTCTACTAGATTTGCGGAATGAATTGGATGTCTACGATGATCACGATCGCCGTGATTTTCGGCGTATGACAGGACGGGTTCAACTCTTTGAGCGCAGTACAGATAAAAATTCAACAGAAGTTATCCCAATCCCAGGGCCATACACAAAATATTGGCGAGAAGAATGGCTAAGACGGGTTCTACAAGCCCAAAAGCTGGCTCGTCAAAACGCACCGCAAGAGATGAAAGATATTCAATTAATTTCAATTCATGAACTAAGCGAGATTCGCCGTATTTGGCGTGAAGAAAAGCATGAATTTGACGATTCTTTACCTCGGATCTATCGAGAAGTCACAGATGAAATCTTCTATGACCCTCACCCTGATGCCAAACAAAACTTACTAGGAACTGATGAATGGAAGCTCCTTGAAGAACTCTGTGAAGGAGATTCCATGCATTTTGAATTAATGACAAAATTACTCGATACCGAACAACAATACCAACTGTCTTCTAACCGTTCTGGCATTCTCAAAGACCTAAAAAAATGTTTTGACACCAGTTTTCGTGATAAAGAAACTGCAATTCAAGCCGCACATCGCGATCGTGATTTGAAACAAGCTGTTGAGAATATCGATGTTGCAGCAGTTAAGCAGGTTACTGAAGCAACTCGAGAGGATGATGTTGCAGCCAACGAGCCACCCAATGATTGGGCTGAAATGAAGTTGGGCAAAAAGGGGGCAGGCTCCTCATGATTTTTCTGGAACTAACCCTGGAAAACTTCAACTCCTACAAAGGACGGCATACCCTCAACCTGCAGCCCACCACCAGCAGCGAGGGAACCCGTCCCATTATCCTGATTGGTGGCTTAAACGGGGGCGGCAAAACCTCCCTTATGGATGCGATTCGCCTCGCCCTCTATGGCCAACGTGCCCAGATCGATCGCCGCAAGAAAAACCAATCCTACAGCGACTTTCTCAGTCAATGTGTCTGTAGCCACGCTCCCGTCGATGCTACCGCCACGATCGAACTCACCTTTCAACACGTCATTCGCCTCAGCAACATCGATAAACTCGCCGAAATCTGCGTCCAGCGCACCTGGAACCGCAAAGGCAAAGAGAAACTCCAGGTCTTTCTCGACGGTTGGGCCGATCGCACCCTCACCGAAACCTGGGATGAGCGCGTCGAAAGCTGGCTCCCCCTGGGACTGTCCAATCTGTTTCTGTTTGATGGCGAACAGATCAAAGACCTGGCCCAGCAAGATACCCCACCCCCAGCGTCGCCACCGCCATTCGCGCCGTCCTCGGCCTGGAACTGCCCGATCGCCTCGCCAACCACCTGGACATTCTGATCAGCCAGAAACAGCGAGAACTTGCCAGAGGTGAAGACCGCCAGCAACTCGATGCGATCGCCCAGCGGCTGACCCAGCACCAGGCCGACCTGGAAGCCGAAGTACAGCGTCTGAAAACCCTCCAGGAAGAACTGAACATTGCAGAAACCCATCTCCAGGAAGCCCAACTGCAATTCGAGGCCGAAGGTGGCACCCTGGCCGAATCTGCCCCCGAACTCGATCGCCAACTGCAAACCCTTCGCAACGAAGCCGAACACCAGCGCCAGAATCTCCGCCACCTGGCCGCAGATTGCCTGCCCCTGGCGATCGTTCAACCCCTCTTGCAACAGGCCCAGCAACAAGGCCACCTGGAACTGCGTCGGCAGCAGGCCCAGGCTGCCTCTAACCTGATTGCCGAGCGGGATCAACGCCTCCTCGACCTGATCCAAACCCTTAAACTCAATCGCACCCACACCCAGAAAATTCAAGCCTTCCTGCAGCAGGAAACCCAGCGTCTGATCGAAGCCTCCTCCGCGGACTCCTGGCTTGATGCCGATCCCGAAACCCTCGATACCCTCGCCCACACCCTCACCCATCAGCTTCCCAGCCAACTCCACCTCACCCACACCCACCTCACTCACCTCACCCACCTCACCACCTCCATCGAAGCCCTCACCCTCAAACTGCAAGCGGCTCCCTCCCCAGAAGACTACGATCGCCTGCGATCCCATCGCGACCAGGCCCAGCTTCATCACGATGAATGCCTGTATAAACTCGAACAGAGCCACCGCCAAAGTCTCAAACTACGACAGGCGATTGAAGCGACCAAAGCCGATCTGAAGCGATATACCGACCAGTACATCCAGCAGCAAGATAACGACGATTTTCTCAAAGCGGCCAGCCGTGCCCAACAGACTCTGCAAGCTTTTCGGACGCGCCTCACCCTGCAAAAACTCAACGATCTGGAAGCCAGTATCACCAACTACTTCCGCTGCCTGTTGCATAAATCCCACCTCGTCCACCGCATCATCGTGGATCAACAGAGCTTCAGCCTCACCCTTTACGACACTGCAGGTCAACCCATCCCCAAACATCGCCTCTCTGCCGGAGAAAAACAACTCCTGGCAATCGCCTTCCTGTGGGCACTGGCCAGCGTCAGCAACCGCCACCTCCCCATTGCGATCGATACTCCTCTCAGCCGCCTCGACTCCAGCCATCGCCGCAACCTGATTGACCAATACTTCCCCCAGGCCAGTCATCAAATGATCCTGCTGTCTACGGATACAGAGATTGGACGTGAAGAGGTGGAGGGGTTAAGGAGTAAAGGCGCGATCGCCCGCGAATACCTGCTGGAGTATGATTCAGGTAGCCAACACACTGCCGTTCGTCCAGGCTACTTTGGGAGTTGACCCACCATGTCTTACAAAGACTTTACCTTGCCCCAATTGCGTAAAGACTTTGGTCTAACGCTTCATGATGATCAAAGCTTATTTTCTCAGATCCATTCAAACCTTAAGTTAGAGCCAGCCTTTCAGTCCTATCTAGAGTACAACATTGCCCTGGCATTGCGGATCAATACCGAAAAAGCGCGTTCAGAAATGATGATCGCTCCGTTACTGGTAGAACTCCGGAGATTGTTGGGCGATCGCATCAGCCTATTTTCAGGCACCGAATTCAATGTCGATGCCAGCAAAGGCTTAAATGGATTCTGCGACTTTCTTCTCAGCAAGTCTCCCCAACAACTTTATCTGCAAGCTCCTGTCACCGTTCTCGTAGAAGCCAAAAATGAAAACATTAAAGGAGGGTTGGCCCAATGCTTAGCAACTATGTTAGCGGCCCAAATTTTTAACCAGCAAGAAGAGGTACTCATTCCCAACATCTACGGAGCTGTGACCACAGGTAACCAATGGAAGTTTCTCAAATTGCATCAACAAGAAGCCTGGGTTGATCTCCAGGACTACTATATTGACCAGCCGGAAGTCATTCTCAATATTCTTGCTGACATCACCAATGGAACCACCAATTGATCGCATCAAACTCTCCCAATCCGCCAAAGACCAACTGATCAAACTCAAGCGTGTTACCAAAATCGATCAGTGGAACATCCTCTGCCGCTGGGCACTTTGTCGTTCCTTAGCCGAACCCACGCCTCCCTCCCCCGTCCCCATTCCCGCCGACAGTAACCTGGAAATGACCTGGCAGGTCTTCGGTGGCAACATTGCCGATCTGCTCCTGATCGCCCTCAAACAACGCTGCCACAACGATGGCCTCCCCACCGACAAAGACACCCTGGCCACTCAACTCCGCCTCCATCTCCATCGCGGCATCGGCTACCTGGCTGGCGATCCCAGCATCAAGAAAATTGAAGATTTAATCCAGATTCTTTAGGAGTAAAATAGCCACATTATGGAAATTCCTGACCTATTTAGAGGGTTTTAGCATTTTTCCTATAAAGAATAGGGGTGCAATATGCCTTTCCATTTAATGCTGGTTCAATTAAACATTTGTTTACTTGGTTTGACGTCCCCACTCCAACCAAATAATCTCAATTCCATAGAAGTATTCTCTCATCCAAAGTCTTCACATTATTTATTGGCAGCAGATCAGCTTCAATTTGTAGAAGAAAAATCTCCTTCTACCCATATTGATCTTCTTTCTGTCCAAACAGATCATAGCTCTGATGCAAAACTGCCAGCCGCCTTTGAATCAACTCCTCCACAAAAATCAAACACGGATCAATCAAGTGATAATCAAACACAATCATTCACGATCTATTCAGCACTGATAACCAGCGGTGTAGCCCTTTTAGTAGGAGTGTTAACCTTTGTATATAACAGGGCTAGCTTAGCTGAAAGTAAGCGAAAGGAAAGAAGGGAGTCAATTACTAAGAAGCTGAATGAGTTTTACGGGCCATTAAATTCTTACATAAAAATAATCTATGAATTCAACACCTTGCTTAAAGCAAATAAGCCGAACGATTTTCGAACTTTAACCCATCTTCTTGAGCCTAATAAGATTTATGAGAATGGTCAGCGAGTTGATTTATCAGATTCTGATAGGAGGATAATTGAAGAGATTCTAGATCTAGAGAAAGAAATTGAAAAATTAGTCACTTCTAAAGGAGGGCTAATTGATGACCCTGATCAAGCTGATCTTCTAGCCAAAGCAATCGCGCACTTTCGAGTCCTCCGGTTGGCCTTTAATCAGGAAATTAATGGAGATCCAAAACCCTTCGAAGCTTTTGTCTACCCGCGATCGCTTGACGGAGCGGTACAAGATAGAATCGAGGCTCTCCAAAAAGAATTGCGAGAAATATCTACTCCAGGATGGATAGAGAGCTTATTCCTGACAAAGTCATAATCTGGAACTTTGGGAAATTAAAAATTTGTGTTTCGGCGATAAAAAGATTGACCCCTTAAGGATTGCATGGTACAACTGAACTGTTAGGTTGTTGGTAGTGCTCGTTTGGCTGGTTTGATAAGTTCTTAACTCTTTTCTCTAAGCTTGTTATGTTTATGTCTATCGATTACTACAATAATAACGCCCTCGATTACTTTGATAAAACAGTAGTAATTGATATGAGTGGTTTATACGCTCTCTTCTTGAAACGGTTACCTGAGCGTTCTCATATCCTAGATGCAGGCTGTGGAGTGGGGCGCGATTCAAAGCGTTTTATAGATCTTGGATACAAAGTTACGTCTATTGATGCCTCAGAGGAGATGGTAAACATCAGTTCCAAATTTACAGGCCAACAAACTCTTCTAATGACTTTTCAAGATCTGAACTTCGTCAATTGTTTTGATGGAATTTGGGCTTCGGCATCGCTTCTACATATTCCGCGTCAGGAAATGAATCGGGTTTTTAATAAGTTTATTCAGGCCTTAAAAGATCGGGGAATCTGGTATTTATCGTTTAAGGTAGGCCCTGGTGAAAGGATTCAGGAAGATGGTCGTTTTTTTAATGATTATGATGAGGTCGCATTCCGTAATTTTTTGAGTTCCTACGATCAGGTTCTAAATATTCTTTCAATTACTTCAAGCGTCACAAATAAAGATAATTGCTTGCCTGAAGAATGGCTAAATATTTTACTGCAGGTTGACAAGTCTAAAGTCCTTGGTTTTGAGGGAAATCATGCTTTTCCTTCAGATGCGCCAATTTTGCCTGAAGTGAATCACATCCGGCTGTAATCTGGAGAGCATCTGCAAACAGGTTCTTCTTACGCACTATTGAGACGCTGCTTCCGCCAGCCCATACTTGCCATCCCCCAGCTTCTTAAAATACCGGGGATTAATCGAATCCTTCCGGTTCAGCCCTTCACACCGTCGCTCGATCGCCCCCCGCACAATACTTTTCGGGTCTTTCGAGCTAAATTCATACAGCTTCTGCTCCAGAATCGCCTGCGTAATCTCAGCCGCAGACATCGGCTCCTTCGCCCCCTTCAGCACTTCCACCACCGCCTGCGCGATCGTCCTTTTCTCCATTTCCCTCACTCCTCTCACTGCTTTACCCTGGAGACGTTTCATCGAAACATCTCTACCTTGCCGCTCTC